>NZ_JAFMKL010000015.1:0-26565 GCF_017852955.1 Vulcanococcus sp. DEBay_Sum22DG08_74 | reverse complement strand
CCCAGGGCCCACCAATGACAGCCCCCCTCGCTGGCCCAATGCAGCCGTTCATCCAGGCCGCACATGGCCGGTGCAAGGGCATCCGGCAGATGCTCCGAGCCGGAGAGCAGCAGCTGGCTGAGTCCCTGGTAGGAGAAGCCGTAGGTCCCCACCTTTCCGTTGCACCAGGGCTGTTGGCGGATCCAGCGCAGGGTTGCGGTGGTGTCGCTGGCCTCCTGCTGGAAGCCGAGGAACTCCCCCTCCGAATCGCCGCGGCCGCGGACGTCTTGGACGAGAACGGCGAAGCCCCCCCTGGCGTACCAACTGGGGTGGGCGTAGGTGACGGTTGAGGCGATCGCCCGCCCGTAGGGCTGACGCATCAACAGGCAGGGCCAGGGACCTTGGCCCTCTGGCTTCCAGAGGGTTGACCTCAGGGCAGTCCCGTCAGAGCAGCGCAGCTGCTCTTGACTCACCGGACTTTCGGGCAATACAGGCCCACCACATAGGTGGAGAGGATCTCGGCGTCGGTGGTGTTCAGACCCTGCTGCTTGGCGACCAGGGCTGTCGCCTCAGGGGAGTTGTAAGAGATGCCCTTGGCGTTGAGAGCCTGCAGTTCTCCGCAGAGGGCCTTGGCTTTCTGGGGGTTCTGCTTGACCGACTCCAGCAGCGCAGAGTCCGCAAGTGCCGGAGCGGCCTGGATGAAACAGAGGGTTGCAGCGGCCAGGGACAGGCCGCAAAGGCGGAGGCGTGTCACTGAAAGAACTCCCGATGGATCTATTTGAGGTCGCCTGTGCTACAGCGCTGCGCGCTAGGGGTCACTTCGTCGAGCGACTGGCCTCCTGCGCCCGTTTGATCCAAGTTCGAATCAGGGCGGGTGTGATGCGTGCCGGGGCCATCCCGGTCAGCGAGCGCTCGAGGCGGCCCAGCTGGGTCAAGAGCTGCTGGGGCGATGCCGCCGCTAGGCCCTGACGACTGGCGATCCCCGCGTAGAGCAGGAGGGCCGCTTGGTAGGGCTCAAGATCGAGCTCCACCACCAGCTGGGCCTGACCGCGCAGTTTGCGCAGCTGACGTTCCAGCGCCCCACCCCGTCTGGAGAGCTGATCGAGGTCCCGATCGGAGAGGGCGGCAATGGCTGGCCAGCTTTGGATGCCGGCTTCGATCAGGACAGCCTGCTCCCTGGCGAAATGGGAGGGAAGCGGATAGGGGCTGCCTTCGCTCACCGCTTGGCGTTGACGCTCACTGTCACGTCGCCCGTGGCCCAATCGCGAACGGCGGTGGCCAGCACCACGGGGCGATCAACGCCATCGCCTTGGGGTTCGACCCGGCGGAGGCGGACTTCAACGGTGGGGTCCTTGCGGCCGCTGCCGCGCAGGTTGCGGGCGACCTGTTCCACGCTGGGTCCAAAGGTTTCGGCAGCGAGGTCCGCTGGTGCGGCCGCTACGACGAGATCAGAGCCGTTGTCGAAGACCACCGGGACACTGACGGCACCCTCCACCACCAGCCTTGGGGCGTAGCTCACGGCAAAGGCCAGGCAGGACAGCGAGAGGAGGACGGTGAAGCTCGTGACGCCCACCAAGCGGAAGCGGAAGCCCCAGCGCGCCAGAAAGGCCACCACGGTGATCAGCAGCAGTCCACCAGCGGCAATCCCCAGCCATTCGCCAGCCGTGAGCAAGAGGGGATCGGCGCGCATGGGGAATGTTCTGGATCAAGAAACACTCTTATATTGCGGCCTTCTCAGCCCCCGAGACCCACGGGCCCAGCGCGCCGCCGAAGGAATCCCAGAACGCGCGGCCCCGCGGCCTCTTCCCTGCCTGCCCTGCTGGCGGCCGCGGGGATCGCGCTGACTTGGTTTGGCCTCGATCGTGTCGCGGCCTGGCAGTACGGCCTGCGAAAGCCCTGGCTCGAGTTCCTCGCCAGTCGCTCCATGGGTCATCCCCTGGAGCTCGGTCCCTATCGCGGATTGCGGCCCCTCGGTCTGGCGGCCGGCGCCAGTCGCTTCAAGCCGGGGCTCGACAACCCATCCACGATCGAGGCCCAGGCGGTTTCGGTCTCCCTGGACCCCCTGCGCAGCCTGCTGACCCGCAGCTGGGTGTTGCAGTTTCAAATTGATCGTGCCCGCGTTGACCTGCGGCGCAACAGCCAAGGCTCCTTCTGGCAACTGGGGCGTGTGCCTGCGGGGGGACAACCGCCCCCATTGACACTCCGTTATGGCTTGAGCGGCGGCCCCGCCCAGGTGCGAATTCACGGGGCGAAGGGTGAGCCGACGTCCCTGGCACTGGAGGGATCCCTGTCGGTTGATTTGCGCCGGCGGCGTCTGGATACCAACACTCAGCTGCGCAGCCGTGAGGCGGGGCAGCTTCGCGTTGAGGTCCGCAATGACTGGCAACGCCAACGGCTGCAGTTGCAGCTCCAGCCCCAGGCGCTGAAGCTCGCCTCCCTCTTGCCGTTCCTTCCGGGTGAGGTCAAAGCCGATGTCAGGGGCGGGCTCAATGGCCGGCTGCGCCTGGAGCGCACCGCCTCAAAGAATCGCTGTCAGGGACAGCTGGATCTGACCGATCTGCGCTGGGCGCCAGGGGGGGCAATGGAGCCCTTGACCTCCGCTCGCTTGGACCTGCGCTGCAGTCCTCAAGGACTGCGCCTGGCCTCTTCCCCCCTGCGCTGGAGTGGTTGGCGCGGCCAGCTGCAGGGTGAGTTTCCCCTGGTGGGGGCACGGTCCAACCAGCTTCAGCTTCAACTCCAGGCCCGTGAGCCCAAGGCGGGCCACCGCTTCAGCGCCGCGCTCGCTGGGCCGCTGGCTGAGCTCCAGCTCCAACTCGATGGTCAGCTGGCCGGTGTGGCCCTAGCCAAGCAACCCCCTCAGCCCTTGGTGTTGAAGGCCCAGGCCCTCCTGCGCAACCAAGCAGGCCTAACCGCTGAGCTGAAACGGTTGCTACTTCGCCAGGGTGGCGGTGAGCTGGTGGCGAGCGGTCAGCTTTGGCCCAACCTCCAGCTCCGCAGCCAGACACTCAGCCTGGGACCGCGTCAGCAGAAGGCCTGGGGCCCTGTCCTTGGCTCGCGTCCGGACCTGCAGCTTGCGCTCAAGCAACTGGGCCCCTGGAGCAAGCCCCAACTGAGCCTTGAGCTCGAGCAACAGCGCAACCCGCTGCTGGGTTCGGTTCGCTCCCAGCTGATCTGGCGCCCCTCGGCCCTGCGGTTGGAGCGCTTCGAGTCGCCCTATCTAATGGCCCAGGGGCCGCTGCCGCTTGGGCGCACGCCGATGGGCCTGGAGATTGACCTTCGGCGCTTTCCCCTGGAGCGCCTCTCTGCGTTGCTGGGGACAGAGCTGCGGGGACAACTCAGTGCCTCAGGGGCACTCCGCGGTTCCCTGCAACGCCTTAGACCCGACCTCACTCTTCAGGCGGAGGCGCCTGGGCTCGGTCCGCTTGGTCTTGATGAGAACTGGGTTGGGACCTTCCAGGGCTTGTCCCTGCGGCTGCAAGTCGAAAACAGCGCCGTTCCTGGAGTGTTGCAGGCGCGGCTGACCCCTGGCTGGCAGCTCAGCTCCCTCAGCCTCAAGAGGGCGGGCGGGGCGTTCGCCCTGACGGCGGGCAACCAGCGCTACCGCTGGAGTGCCGAGCGTTTCCCCCTCTCTGGCTTTGACCTGGCCCTTTGGCCAGCGGCCGCCCCCCAACCGTTGTCCGGTTATTTGAGCGGGCAAGGGGCCCTCGCCATGAAGCCCCTGTCCCTCGATGGTCAGCTCCGGGTTGATCAACCGCAGCTGCTTGGACTGTTCGGTCGCTCCCTGCAAGCCAAGGCTGCGCTTCGCCAGGGTCGCTTCAGCCTGGATGGCCAGTGGACGGCCCTTGGCTACGGAACGGTTGGCATTCAGCTCAAAGGCCAACAGGCCGGCCCCCTCTGGCTGCGGTTGGAGGCTCGCCAACTCCAATCGCAAACCCTGCAGGAGCTGCTGGCCGCTGTCCCCCATTGGGGGGGACTCCCTCCGACGCCAAGTGGTCGTGCCTTTGATTTGGGCACGCTGGTGTTCAACACCCAGGGCCTGTCCCTGGCGGATCAGCTCACGGCCCTGGCCCAAGCCCAGCGTCAGCGCCAGCGGGCCCAATCGGCGCAAACCAAAGCCGCACTGCAGGACCTGCGGGGGGTGTTGGATGCCGACTTCACCTTGAGGGGGCCATCCGCTGACCGTTTGTTTGTCGACCTCGCGGCCCAAGGACACCTGTGGCTTCAGGGGACGGATCGCGATCTAGCGCTTACGGATCAGCCGACGGTTGTGCGTCTCCATGGGCCCCTCAACCAAGGTGGGGAGTTTGAGCTGGCCCATCTGCCACTGGCACTGCTGGCATTGGTCGCGCCGGTTCCAGAGGGTCTCCGGGGATCGCTTTCCAGTCGCGGTTCCTATCGCCTCGGAGGCCCCAAGCAGCGTCCAGCTTTTGAACTGAATTTGGCCCTGCAGAACGCCTCCCTCAATGGCGAGCGCTTGGCCCTCGAGCGCGGCGAGGTGACGCTGCAGAACAACCAACTCGCCCTTGATTGGGTCTTGCGCGGTGGTGGTTCCTCTGAGGTCGTGGATGTGCGCGGCACGGTTCCGCTCTCGGCGTCATCGGAGGCTCTCGAATTGCGGATTGGTAGCCGCGGTGATGGTCTGCGCTTTCTCACGGCCCTCTCGGGTTCGGCGGTGCAGTGGAAGCAGGGCAGCGCCGACCTGGAACTCCTGGTGCGTGGCTCCTTGCTCCAGCCTGTGGCGAACGGCTTTTTGCGCTTCAGCAATGGGGTGATGCAGCTGGCCGATCAGACGGTCCGCGATCTCGATGCGGTCCTGCTGTTCGACTTCAGTTCCCTGGAGATGCAAAGCCTGAGCGCTCGCGTCGGCGAGAAGGGGCAGCTCAGCGGTAGCGGAGATCTCAACCTCTTTGCCTCGGGTGAGGGTGCGCCAGCACGCCGTCTGAATCTCACTGTTAAGCAAGCCCCGTTCAAGCTGGCGCGGATGGCCGCCGTCGCCGACGGAACCGTCGAGATCGGCGGCAGCCTGCTGCGCCCCGTTCTGGGCGGTGAGCTCGCCCTGAGCCGCGGGGCGATCAACGTTCAGCCCGGTGAGCTCGCCACGGAAGACGCCCCCAGTAAGCCCACCAACGTTCCTGCCCTGCTGGAGTCCAAGTGGGACTTCAACAAACCCCTGCTCGTCATGGGGCGTCAGTTGGAGAGCTCCAGCAGCCAAGACCTGCGGGCCGCCCTGCCCAACTTGGGCTCCGTCAGCTTTGAGCGCTTCCGCTTGCGCTTTGGCCGCGATCTGCGGGTGGAAGTCCCCAACGTCCTGAACTTCGGTGTGGGTGGTTTGTTGACCCTCAATGGCCCCCTGGACCCCAAGATTCAGATCAGTGGCGTCGTACGGCTGCTGCGGGGTCGCCTGGGGCTGTTCACCACCACCTTCAGCCTCGATCCCGACGCCCCCAACGTGGCGGTCTTCACCCCCAGCCTGGGCCTGATTCCCTACGTGGACATCGTCTTGCGCACGCGGGTGTCCGACACCCTCTCGGCCTTTGGCGATGGCAGCAATCGCTCCACCATCTACGACTGGAGCACCAATGGCTCCTTCAACAACGCCTCCTTGACCCCCAACAGCTTTGATCAGCTGCAACTGGTGCGGGTGCGGCTCGAAGTCACGGGGCCTGCGGACCAGTTGGTCGACAACATTCGCCTCTCCAGTACCCCGCCATTACCTGAGGATCGCTTGCTGGCCTTGATTGGCGGCAATTCCCTGGTGGGTCTGGTCGGTGGCAACGCTGGAGCAGCCGTCGCCACCGTGGTTGGACAGTCCTTGCTCTCCCCTTTGGTGGGCAGCCTGACGGAATTGCTGGGCCAGCGGCTCACCTTCGCGATCTATCCGGCCTACGTCTTACCGACGAACTACGACGCCGAATCCAACCGCTCCGGTCAGGTGCCATCGCAGCTGGTTCCCGTCACCGACATCGGCTTGGATGTGAGTGAGCGTTTCAACGCCTCTGTGCTGGCTGCTCCCAACCGCAGCGACATCCCGCCCCAGGTCACCCTCGGCTACCAGGCCAAGCCCTGGTTGGGACTACAGACCTCCATCGATGCGGAGGCCCGTTGGCAGACCCAGATGCAGGTCTTCTTCCGTTTCTAGCGGCCATCCCAATGAGCGAACTGATCGGAGTGGATGTGGGAGGGACGGCCATCAAGCTGGGCCGCTTCTCCACCGGCGGTGAGCTCCTGGCGGAGTTGGAATGCCCCACGCCGCAGCCGGCCATGCCCGGCGGAGTGGTGACGGCAATCGTCGATGCGGTCGCTGCCCTCGATCCCGATCGACGGGCCTCGAGGGTGGGCATTGGTTTGCCTGGACCGATGGATGCGGCGGCCCGGGTGGCTCGGGTCTGCATCAACCTGCCGGGTTGGCAGCAGGTGCCCTTGGCGGAATGGCTTGAGCCGCAACTCGGCCGGCGGGTGACCCTCGCCAACGATGGGAACTGCGCCCTGATGGGTGAGGCCTGGCGGGGGGCTGCGGTCGGCTACCGCGATGTCTTGCTGCTCACCTTGGGGACCGGCGTGGGTGGAGGAGTGCTGCTCAATGGTCAGCTCTTCACGGGTCAAGGCGGAGCCGCCGCTGAACCGGGACTGATCAGCGTCAACCCCGATGGCCCCGCCTGCAACAGCGGCAACCGTGGCTCCCTGGAGCAGTACTGCAGCATTGCTGGCCTGCGCCGGCTGTTGGATCAGGACCCCCAAACCTTGGATCGGCTGGCCCGTGCGGGCGACCTGCAGGCCTTGGAGGCCTGGCGGGAGTACGGCCGTTGGCTTGGGGTCGGCCTGAGTTCTTTGATCTATGTCCTCACGCCCCAGTTGGTGCTGATCGGAGGTGGTTTGAGTGCCGCCAGCGCCCATTTTTTGCCCCATGCCCTGACGGAGGTGGAGCAGCGGGTCCAGGCCGAAAGCCGCCTGGGCCTGGAGATCCGCTGTGCTGCTCTTGGCAATGGGGCCGGTCGACTGGGGGCCGCTCGCTTGGCTCTGGAACGGCTGAATGATTGAGCCCGGCTGGGATGATGCTCACTCGAGCCCCAGAAGTGTGTGAACGTTCCCGATCCATCGCCTGAACTGTTGCAGCGCGCTGGTGGCGTTCGAACCGCTGCGATGGCCCTGGGGCGTTGCAGTGATCAAGAGCGACGGCAGGCCGTCCTGGCGATGGCCGATGCCCTCGAGGCTGAGGCCAGCGCGATCGTCGCGGCCAATGCCGCTGATCTCGAGGCCGCGGCAGCCGCTGACCTGGCGCCCTCCCTGGTGGCCAGGCTGAAGCTGGATGCGAACAAGCTGGCCGGCGCGATCGAAGGGGTGCGTCAGGTGGCCCAGCTGCCGGATCCCGTCGGCGTGCGCCAGATGCACCGGGAGCTCGATTCCGGCTTGGTGCTCGAGCGCCTCAGTGTTCCCTTGGGGGTCCTGGGGGTGATCTTTGAAGCCCGCCCCGATGCGGTGATGCAGATCGCCTCGTTGGCCATTCGCTCCGGCAATGGCGCCATCCTCAAGGGCGGCAGGGAAGCCAACCGCAGTTGCACGGCGATCCTCTCCGCCCTTCGCAGCGGATTGGCGGCCTCGGCGGTCGCCCCTCAGGCCCTGGAGCTGCTGACGTCCCGTGAGGAAAGCTTGGCCTTGCTCAAGCTCGATGGCCTGGTGGATCTGATCATTCCCCGGGGGTCCAACGAACTGGTGCGCTTCATTCAGGACAACACCCGTATTCCTGTCCTGGGCCATGCCGATGGGGTCTGTCACTTGTATGTCGACCAGGAGGTTGATGTTCCCCAGGCGATTCGTATTGCCCTGGACGCCAAAACCCAGTACCCGGCCGCCTGTAATGCGATCGAGACCCTGCTGATTCACCGCAGCAGCGCCGCGGCGTTCCTCGAGCAGGCCCTGCCGGCCTTTGCCGAGGCTGGTGTGGAGTTGCGCGGAGATGCCGCCAGCCAGGCTTTGGGGGTTTCAACAGCAGCCGAGGAGTCGGACTGGCGGACGGAGTACTCCGATTTGATCCTCTCGGTCCGCGTCGTGGATGACCTGCAGCAGGCCCTGGATCACATCGCCCGCCACGGCTCACGGCACACCGAGTGCATTTGCACCACCAATGGCGCAACGGCGGAGACGTTCCTGCGCAGTGTGGATAGCGCTGGGGTCTATCACAATTGCTCCACGCGCTTTGCCGATGGCTTCCGCTACGGCTTTGGCGCCGAGGTCGGCATCAGTACCCAAACCCTGCCGCCCCGTGGCCCCGTTGGCTTGGAGGGGCTGGTGACCTACCGCTACCTGTTGCGTGGTGACGGGCACATCGCCGCTGACTACGCCTCCGGCGCCCGCAGCTTCAGCCATCGCGATTGCCCCCTGTGAGCGGTAGCGATCGGATCGTGGTGCGGGACCTGCGCCTTTGGGCCCACGTGGGCGTGCTGCCCCATGAGCGGGAATTCGGTCAGTGGTTTGAACTCGACATCGAGCTCCGTTGGGATCTCAGTGACGCCGCCGCCCGTGACGATGTGACCGCGACCCTGGATTACAGCCGTGCCATTCAGGCCCTGCAGCGCCAGGCCAGGCAGCTGCGTTGTCAGACCTTGGAGCATTGGAGCGGCCTGATCCTGGATCTGCTCGAGGACCTCTACGGCCCGGTGCCGATGGCGATCGAACTGCGCAAATGCCAGGCACCTGTCCCTGGATTTGGTGGCACGGTTGGCGTGCAGCGCAGCCGGCACCAGTCCGCCTGATCGATGACCAAGCGTCCTCTGGTGCTGCTGCATGGGTTGTGGGACACCCCCCGTTTGTTTCGCCGGCTCGAGCAGGCGCTGCTGGAGCGTCAGCCAGACCTGGAGCTCTTTGCACCCCACTTGCCCCATCGCCTGGGCGCCACGCCCATTCGTCAGCTCGCCGCGCAATTGGATCGCTTGATTCAAGGGCGCTTTGGCGCTGAGAGAGAGCTGGATCTCTTCGGGTTCTCCATGGGTGGTGTGATTGCGCGCACCTGGCTGCAGGAGTGGGACGGGGTTCGGCGAACGCGCCGTCTGGTCTGTTTAGGCAGTCCACAGCAGGGAACATTGACGGCGCAGTTGGTTCCTCGCTGGCCCTTGGCAGGCATTGCTGACATGAAGATCGGCAGCGCACTCCTGCGGGATCTCGATGCGGGGAAGCATCACTTGGATGGCTTGCAGTGCGTCAGTTTGTACAGCCGCACGGACATCACGGTGTTTCCTGGTTGGCGGGCGGTTCTGCCCCAGGGGCCGCGGCAGGCCCTGCCCGTTTGGACCCACCGGCAACTCATCGTGAATCCACGGGCGATCGCAACATTGGCTGAGGAATTGCTGGCGCCTTAGCCACAACATTTCCCATCACGGCCGTTGTCGCTCGAGGGAAGCGTGTCTATGGGTAGGCAAAGTTTGAAGGCCCCCTATGTGCTTTTCAGCCTCCGCCAGTTTCACGGCATCGGCGGTTTTGATGCCGTTGGGGCTCTACAGCACCCACGTTGCACAAAAGACAGGAAAACGGGATTACATCCCACTGGCGCTGGTGCCCTTTTTCTTTGGGGTCCAACAGTTTGTTGAGGGTCTGGAGTGGACCGCGATTGACCAAGGCGGAGTGGAGCCGCTGAGCACCCTGGCGGGGCTGGGCTTCCTCTTTTTCGCCTACTGCTTCTGGATGATCTGGATTCCCTGGAGCGCCTGGTCCATCAGTCGATCGACGGATTCCAAGGGGCTGCAACAACGGCTGCGCTGGGTCGCGATTGTGGCAACGGTCTTGGGCATTGCCTTCTACTTGCCCGTTTTGTTTAACCCTCCCGCTCTGCAGCCTGCGGTCCACAGCAACGGTCGTCTGCTCTATGACGTCTCCAATCTGCACAGCATTATCCATAACTTCGTCAACACGGAGCCCGTGGGTGAGCTGGCGTATTGGGGCTTCATTGTTCTCCCCTTGATTGCCCTCTCTGATAAGGCCGTCAAATTGTTTGGGGTCCTGATCTTTGTCTCGATCTTCCTGACCTGGTTGACCTATAGCGCCACGTTTAATTCGGTCTGGTGCTTCTATTGCGCTGTTCTTTCCATCTACGTCATCTGGATTGTGAACCGGCCGGCCTTGCGTGCTGCATCCGGCCGCTAGTTGACGGGGGAGTTGAAGCATGGGAGTCCAAGCAGTACTCGACGCTCTCGGTACTTGGCTCGTTCAAACCGATGTGGGCCTTGGTTTGTTGCTCGTGGTGGGACTGTCGATGTCCCTCTCCCATGTCTTTTCTCTCCTGGCCAATCGCCTCAACCGCCGCCAAATCATCATCCATCTGATTCTTGATGGCCTGATGCTTTCGGTGGCTTTCCTCTTAAGCAGCACCATTGACATGGTTCTGCTGGCCACAAGAGCCAGTGTTCCAGTCCACCCCAGTGCCTTTATTGATGGGGTGGCTGTGTGTTTGCTGCCGGCGGTCTTTTATTTGCTGGTTGCTGCGCCCTATGTCGGTGAAACCATCGGCTTTGCGATTTGGGTGCTGATGCACCTCAACGTGGTGTCGTTGTTGCATGTGCGCTTCGCTCTGCCCTACGGCGAGGCCTTGCTGCTGGCGACTCCTGGCTATGCCGTTGCCGTGTTGCTTGTCTGGTTGTTGTTCCGCCAGAGCTGGCAGGCGGGATACAGCACCCTGGCCTCCCAACTGTCCGATGCCCATGGGGCTTGAGTGATGAACCGGTCATCCCCCGCTCAGCAGGCGGCGATCCAAGCCCAGCAACACAGCACTCGCTCGAGGCTCGCTTTCATTGTGCTGGTGCTCGCCTTGGGGCTGGGGGTGAGTTGGTTTGGTGTGGGCCATGTGCTTTTGGCCCTGCGCTCGGTCTTGGATTGGGCTGACATCAACCTGCTCTTGCGTTGGTCTGGCTTGCTGCTGTTGGTCTTGATTCCGACGGCTGGCATCTATTCCCTGGTCACGCAATTTGCCTTTTGGGAGGGCTGGTTGGAGGGGCTCCCGGATCCCACCGCCCTGTTCCCCACGTCCCCTGCGGCGGCTGAGCATCGCTGTTTTGTGGTGTATCTCGATGGGATTCACCAACTGGAGCGCGATCATCCGCCGCGGGTCTCGGCCTTTCTGCAGTTGCTGGATCAGAAGCTCAACCACTCCACCCGGTTGGTGAAGGGCTTGGAGGCCTACACCGTTCTGCCCGTGGCCCTGGCTCAAGACCTGGGTAGTGCCTGGTTTTGGCGTCGCTTGTTTGCCCTGCAAGAGGAGCATCCCAACGGCTGGATCCAGCTGTTGGCTGCCGTTTTGGTTCAAGCCAACAACGTGATCAAGGTGGGGATTTCCTCGGACCACCGCTACGGCCCGATCATGAATTACGAGCTGTCCCTCAAGATCGCGTTGCGGTTGGGGGAGGTCGGGTTTCGGCCTGATCAGGGCCAGCGCATCGTTTTGGTGGGCTATAGCGGTGGTGCTGAGATGGCGATGGGCGTCGCCGAATATCTCCGCCGCATTTGCCGTGCGCCAGTGAGCATCGTCAGCTTCTGCGGCGTGTTTAGCGGCAATCAACTGCTGAGCCAGCTCTCCAAAATCACGATGATCATTGGGAGCCGTGACCCGGTGGCGGCCTTTGGCCGCATTGCCTATCCGGGGCGATCACCGTTGCTCCCCCTGTCGAATTGGAATCGAGCCCTGAAGCACTCCCGCATTGAACGGCGGGAGATTGAGGGCATGAACCACAACGGTTTGAGTGGCCCGTTTGCTGAATTGCACCGCGAGGCCGTCGTTGAGCAGATCGTCCAGGCGATTGAGTCAGAGGACTAGGGCCTGCTGGGTCAACCGGAATGGGCTGCTTTGGGGTTGTGAGGCTTTGAGGCGCCGTTTGGCATCGCGGCTGCCCTCCGCAAAGCAAAAGCCATCGTGGGGCAGCTCTGTGAGGGCGCGGCAATAGCGCTCACGGGCCCTGTGCTGTGACTCCTGCTGTAGCTGCAGTCCACGGGCTCGCTGCAGGAGTCGTTCTCGCCAGATGGCCCCGAGCAGGCAGGGGAAGAGGTCGCAGCGTCCGTCCATGGCCTGTTGCAACACCGCAGAGCTATCGATGCAAAATCCCAAGGCCCCATATCCCCCAAGCCAGAGCGCATCGGCATCGCTCTGCTGGTTGTGTATCAAGGCCATGAGGTCGCAGAGATCCATCACCTCGAGGAGACGTTCAGCGCAGAACGGCTCCCCCAAGTAGCGGATCGTTCCATTCTCTCGGTCGTTCTGCCAGGGACGATGGAGATCGTTGAGGGCTTCCCAACCGCAGAGCCCCTCGGTGCCCTGGTAGTACTGCAGGCGGATGAGATCGTTGCCCCGTCGCCATTCCAGCTCCAGACAGCTGTGGGGAAGCAAGCTCTGGATGTCCTGCTCCCCCTCCCCAAGCAGTCCAGTGCGGATGGGGAGGGCCAAGGGCACCTGGCTGCACCCCTCTGGATTGGGCAGGCTTGCCCCAAGTCCAAAGCTGGCCACACTGGCGCGCAGCTGGGCCTGAAGGCTCCAGCCCTCCTGCTGCAACCGGCTGAACCAGGCCCTGCAGCTGCTGGCTCCATCGATTTGCCACTGATCCTGCTCCAGCGCGTTGGCTGCGAGGCGATTGAGCACGCGGGCGGCCAGTGCGTTGCGCTCTCGCTCGCTGGCGGACTGTTCATGGTGCAGTCCGGCGTTATGCCAGATGAGCCCGCCGCTGAGGCGCTCGGCCTCTGTGTTGCCTACTTGAGGGTCTGTTGGATCAGTGCTTGATGGATTGAGCCGAAGGAGCTGCTCCAAGCTGCTGGGCAGCTCGGCGTCCTGTTGCCCGCGCCAACGGCCCATGGCAGCGGCGTGTTCCCCATTGAGGAAGTGGGGAAGCGCATCGGCCATCGCCCCAAGCAGGGCCGGAGTGAGCAGTTCGCGCTCCACGAGTCCGCCCAGGGTCTGCAAGCGCTGGGGCAAATCCGCCGGAGCCAATTTCCAGCCCTTGGGCAACAGCCAGAGCAGCGGCAGCAACTGTGGCTTGTGGAGCTGGTGGGCGAGGCGTTTGAGCCAATCCGATCGGGTTAAGCCTGAGCGAAAGACGCTCTGATCCAGGGCGTCTTCAAAGGCGAGCAGCGGAACGCCGCAGGACCAGTCCGGATCCAGCTGCAGGGGATCGGCAATAGAGGCGAGGGGGGAGCCTGAAGCCATGGGGCGGCCCATCTCCCCCCATCCTGTAGGCCCTGGACTTAGACGGCTACCAGGCCGGAGTGGCGAATCAGAGCATCGCTACTGGGTTGACGCCCCCGGAAGGCCTCAAACACCTGCTTGGGGTCCAGGCTGCCGCCAAGGCTCAGGACCGTGTTGCGGAAGCGGCGACCGGTCTCGCGAATTTGGTCTTCGTTCTCCAGGCCGACGTCCTCAAAGGCTGCGAAGGCATCGGCACTGAGCACCTCGGCCCACTTGTAGGAGTAGTACCCCGCCGCATAGCCGCCGGCGAAGATGTGTCCGAAGGAGCAGAGGAAGGCGTCCTCGTCGATGGGGGCCAGCACTGAGGTGGTGGTAGCGATCTCCCTTCGGAGGGCCTCCGGCGTCACACCGGACTCCGGCGTCCACTGGCTGTGCAGGCGCAGGTCCACCAGGGCGAAGTGCACCTGACGCAGGGTCGCTGAACCGCCCATGAAGGTTCGTGCGGCCAGCAGTTTGGAGAATTCGCTCTCGGGTAGGGCCTCACCGGTTTGCCAGTGACGAGCCATTCCCATCAGGGTGGCGCGGTCATAGCACCAGTTCTCCATGAACTGGCTGGGTAGTTCAACGGCATCCCACTCGACGCCATTGATGCCGGCCGCCTGGGGGTGCTCCACGCTCGTGAGCATGTGCTGCAGACCATGGCCGAACTCATGGAAGAGGGTCTCGACCTCGTCAAAGGTCATCAGGCTCGGCGTCTCTCCGACCGGCGCACTCTGGTTGCAGATCAAGTAGGCCACCGGCAGGACCACGCTGCCGTCAGTGCCCTTGGAGCGCACCAGGCATTCATCCATCCAGGCGCCACCACGCTTGCTGCCCGGACGGCTGTAGGGATCGAGGTAAAAGCCAGCGACGGGTTGGCCTTGCTCAAGGATGCGGAAGAAACGCACATCGGGATGCCAGATCGGCGCCTCCCCATCGGCCGCCTCGATCCGGATTCCAAACAGTCGCTCGCTCAGGGCAAACAGCCCATCGAGCACCTGCGGGAGGGGGAACCAGGGCCGCAGGGCTTCGCTGTCGAGTTCAAAACTCTTTTGGCGAAGGATCTCAGCCCAGTAGCTGATGTCCCAGGGCTGCAACTCAGTCGCTTCTGGGGCGCCGTGGGCTTGGGCGCAGCTGGCAAGCGCCTGCAGTTCCTGCTGGGCAATCGGGTAGGCGGCGCCGCGCAGGTCCTCCAGCAGCGACTCCACGGCCTGCTCTGAGTCGGCCATCTTCGAGGCAATGCTCAACTCCGCCCAGTTGGCAAACCCCAGCCGCTCCGCCTGTTGTCTGCGCAGCGTCAGGATCTCTTCGATCAGCGGCCAGTTGTTGAGGTCACTGCCGTCTTGACCTGAGGCACGGCTGACGTGGGCCTTGTAGACCTTCTCGCGCAGATCACGCCTGCGGCTGTACTTCATGAAGGGGACGTAGCGGGGCATGTCCAGCCCCATCAGCCACGGCCCTTGCTCAGCACTGGCGTCCTCGTCGCCGGCCTGGCGTGCCGCTTGGGATAACTGCCCAAGCAGGCTTGCCGGTAGACCTTCGACCTCGGCGGCGTGCGTCAGTCGCAGGGTCCAGTGGTTCGTGGCATCGAGCACATGGTTGCCGAAGCGGGTCGAGAGTTCCGCCAAGCTCTGACTGGCACTGTTGAAGGCCTCTTTGCTGGCGCCACTGAGGCCGACCCCGCGCAGCTTCATGTCCCGAAGTTCGGCATCGAGAATCCGTTGTTGGGTGCCATCCAGGCCAGAGCGACCCGCCTCGAGTTGCTGCAGGGCGCGATAGATCACCTGGCTCTGGCCAGCACGGTTGCCGAATTGGACAACCGAGGCCTGTTGGCTGGCATGGGCATCCCGCAGCTCTGGGCTGTTGCAGACCCCGTTGAGGTGACTGACGACACCCCAGCTCCAGCGCAGCCGCTCACCCAGCCGCTGCAGTGGAGCCATCACATCGTTCCAGCTCAGTGTCTGGTTTTGCTCGAGTCTCTGGCCTAAGGACTGCTCGAGGTCCCCCAGTTCGCTCTCCAGGGCCTGCATCAACGCCGGGATGTGCTCGCTGACGGCCTCGGGGGTGATCGCCTCAAAGTTCGGCAGGCCCTCGCCTCGCAGGATCTCCGCTTGAGCGTTGGCAGCGCTGCTGACAGTCATCGTGGCTGAGGCAAGGGGCCTTGTTCGGCCCATTCCAGCTCAGGGACTGACGCTGCGGGGAATTAGCCGAGGGCGGGTAGCCGAAGGGCCACGACGGCGTGCTGCGCCAGGTCGTTGGCAAGGGCCGTGGTGGTCGCCTCATAGAGATCAATCGCCACTCGAGGCCAGAAGCCAATCACGAGGGTTGGGACGAGCAGGGTGAGTCCAATGACCAGTTCCCTCGGCTTCATGTCGCCCAGGACCGCCAGCGCCGGGATCCGGGGTCCAAAGAACACCCGGCGGCAGAGGCTCAATAGGTAGATCGGGGTCAACACCACACCGATGGCCGCCAGGACAACGGCGATCACCCGGAAGCCCACGGTGAAGCCGTCATTGCTCGTCACGCCAAGGAACACGGTGATTTCACTGACGAATCCACTCATGCCAGGCAGGGCAAGGGAGGCCAGGGAGCTGGCGACAAAAAAGGCGAAGGTGATCGGCAGAACCTTGGCCAATCCCCCCATGTTGGGGATCGAGAGGGTTTTGGTCCGCTCGTAGAACACGCCGGTCACGAAGAACATCGCGGCCGCGATCAGTCCGTGGCTGATCATCTGCAGCATTGCTCCGCTCATCCCCAGGCTGTCGATGGCACCGATGCCGAGCAGCACGAAGCCCATGTGGCTGACGGAGCTACAGGCGATACGCCGTTTGACGTTGTCCTGGGCCAGGGCGTTGAGGGCGCCGTAGACGATGTTGACGATGCCCAGAACGATCAGAGCGGGGGCCAGCTGCAGGTGGGCCTCCGGCAACATCTGCACGTTGAAGCGCAGCAGGGCGTAGCCCCCCATCTTCAGCAGCACCCCAGCCAGCAGCATCGAGACCGGGGCATTGGCTTCTCCGTGGGCATCGGGAAGCCAGGTGTGGAGCGGGAACATCGGCAGTTTCACGCCGAATCCCACCAGGAATCCCAGGTAACAGAGCAGGCCGAAAAGGCCGCCTGGAGAGCGGGCAATCAGTTCGCTCAGGTTCAGGGTGAAGGGACCGTTCAGGGCCAGGGCCAGGCCGCTCAACAGGATCAACAGCGAGGCCGTCGCCGTGTAGAGGATGAACTTGGTGGCCGCGTATTGACGCTGCTGGCCGCCCCAGATGGCGATCAGCAGATAGACGGGAACCAATTCGAGCTCCCAGGCCAGGAAGAAGAGCAGGAAGTCCTGGGAAAGGAAGACCAAGGCCTGGGCAGAGGCCTGCACCAGGAGCAAAGCGAAGTAGAGCCTGGTTTTGGTCTTGATGTTCCAGCTGGCGGCCACCGACAGCAGGGTGACCAAGCCAGAGAGCACCACCAGCGGGGCTGAGAGTCCATCGGTGGCGAGGGACCACTCCAGGCCGATGGCGGGAACCCAGGCGAAACGCTCAACCAGTTGCAGCCCCGCGATCGAGCCGTCGTAGTGCTGGCTGTAGACGTAGAGCATCAGCCCTAGGTCAGCCAACAGGGTCGTCAGCGCCACCGTTCGCGGGAGCTTGGGGTCCGTGCCATCACCGGGCAGGAGCATCACCAGCGGCGCGATCGCGATCGGAAGCAGAGCGATCAGGCTGAGCCAGGGAAAGGTTGTTGGCGCCGCCAGCATTCCCTGGGCGAGAGCGGAGTCTCCAAACGCGGAGCCGGGAATCGCAGCGGACGCGGCCATCAGGGGCAGGTTGGCGTCCATCGCGTGCACGGCTTTTGGGTATCGAGGGCGATGTCCCGTATCTGGGTTCAGCCCTCTAGGGACTCAACCCTCCTCCTACGGGAGGTGCCTATCAAGGAAGAAATCTACCAGTGAGACCGATCTGGTCTAGGCATTTCTACTCAGGTTGAGTGGCCTAGGAGGGCAGGTGCTCCCAGCGGCTTCCGGCCTGGTGGAGCTGCAGCACCTGGGAGCGGGAGGCCACCCCAGCACCCTCCCAGGCCCGAACCATGGTTTTGCTGACGGCCACCGCCGAGTCTTCAGGGCAGAGGGCCAGGATGCTCGGCCCGGCGCCGCTGATGACGCAGCCCCAGGCCCCCGCTGCCATGGCGGCCTCGCGCACCTCCTGGCCCCCTTGGATCAAGCCCCAGCGATAGGGCTCGTGGATCCGGTCGTGCATCCCATCGGCGATCAGGTCGCCATTCCCGGTGCGTAGTCCCTGCAGCAGCAAGGTCAGGCATCCGAGGTTGGTCACGGCATCGGGAATGGAGATGGCCTTCGGCATGACCCGTCTGGCTTCGCTGGTGGACAGACGAATGGCCGGGATGGCCACCACCACCATCACCTTCGGGTCCCATTCGCAACGCACCACGCGCCAGCGATGGGAGGCGGCTCGAGCGGTCAGGCAGAGGCCACCGAGCAGTGAAGGAACCACGTTGTCCGGGTGCCCCTCAATGTCGATCGCCAGCTCCAGCAGCTTCTCGCGACTGAGCTTCTCGCCGATCAGCGCGTTGGCCCCCATCAGGCCGGCCACGATGGCTGTGGCGCTGCTTCCCAGTCCCCGTGCTGGTGGAACCGCCAGGCGGACCCGCGCTTCGACAGCAATCGGCTCTTCCCCTGCTTCTTTCCAGACCCGCTGGGCTGCGCGGTAGACGAGGTTGTCCGGGCCGCCCCGCAGGTGCGATCCCTCGCTGCCTTCGATCACCAGTTCAAACCGCTCGCCACTGCCTTCGATGCAGCGCATCTCGAAGCGGTTGTTCAGATCCAGGGCCGCTCCGAGGCAATCAAAGCCGGGACCCAAGTTGGCTGTTGTGGCGGGGACATCCACCACAACCCCCTGTCCAATGCGGGGGCGGGCCATGCGCTCTGTTCTGCTGGGGTCAGTGTCCCACTCAGGCGTTCAACAGCCGAGCCCGGCAAGCGGCACTGAAGAGTCCAGTCTCGCCGTCGATCAAGGCGTGGACAGGGATTTGTTCCACCACGGCGTTGAGCCGTCCTTTGTTCAAGAAGGCCCCAAGGAAGCGCTCTGAGCGCAACTCATCGAGAAGCTTGCCCGCTGTGCCACCTCCCAGCCAAAGCCCGCCATAGCAAAGGCTTTGCAGGGCAAGATCCCCTGCGCAGCTTCCGTAGGCCTCCAGCCAGAGATCCAGGGCTTTGCGGGCGAGGGGATCGCCAGCCGCTGCGGCCGCAGCGGTCGCCGCAGGCAACTCGGTGTCGGCCGTCTTCATCAGGGCATGGTTGCGTCCGTCGGGATGGGTGGCCAGGCGCCAGCGCATCACGTCGCCCAGTCCCGTGCCGCTCACCACCCGTTCAATCGAGAGGCGCGGCAGACCGAACTCGGCCATCAGCCAGGTCTTCAGTTGCCACTGCTCCTCGTTGCAGGGGGCGAATTCGCCATGGGAGGCCTCGCTGGCCATGGCCTGCAAGCCCCCTGCCGTGGGCACTCCGATCGCTACCCCCAGACCGGTCCCGGCCCCAAGAATCGCGATCGGCGCCTTGGGGTCGCCGCCGCCCGCAGCCGGCTGCCGCAGGGTCGTCTGTTGCTCTGGCTGCAGGTGAGGCAGCCCATAGATCAGAACGGCAAAGTCGTTGACCAGCTCGAGCACCTCGAGCTGGCAGGCGCGGGCCAGTTCCACCTCATCCAGCAGCCAGGGGAGGTTCGTGAGTTTCACCCGGCCCTGGCGCACCGGACCCGCAATCGCGAAACAGGCCTGGCGAGGTCGCTCGAAGCAGGACGCCTCCCCGTCGAGGAAGTGATTCACCAGGGCCGAGAAATCAGCCCAATCGGCCGAGACGAAACGTTGACTGGCCTTCTGAATCAGTGCCGTTCCTTCGACGCTGTAGAGGCCCAGCAGGGTCTTCGTGCCGCCAATATCACCGGCTAGAAGCGTGGTCATCGGAGATCAGCGGGGGCTGATCTTGAGCCCCGCTTCCCGATCTTGATTCGCTTCCTTGGCAGCGGCCACAACGGTCTCCAGCTCGATGCTGCCCAGGTCGCCCTCCCGGCGGCTGCGCAGGCTGATGGTCCCGCCTTCGGCCTCCTTGGCGCCGATCACCCCCAGAACGGGGATCTTCATCTGTTCGCCATTGCGAATCAGCTTGCCCAGGCGGTCACCGGAGTGATCCACGCTGGCGCGTACGCCCGCCGCCTTCAGGGCCGCTGCGACGGATTCGGCGTAGCCGGCGACCTCATCGGTCACTGGCAGCAGGCGGATCTGCTCGGGTGCCAACCAGAAGGGGAAGTCACCGGCGTAGTTCTCGGTCATGATCCCGAAGAACCGCTCCAGTGAGCCAAAAATGGCGCGGTGGATCATGATCGGCCGCTGCCTGGATCCGTCCGCTGCCACGTACTCCAGGTCGAAGCGTTCAGGCAGGTTGAAGTCCAGCTGGATCGTGGAGCATTGCCACATCCGGCCGATGGCGTCCTCGATCTTGAGGTCGATCTTGGGGCCGTAGAAGGCACCACCGCCTTCGTCGATCTTGTAGGCCCATCCCTTGCGCTCCAGTGCTTCGATCAAGCCCTGGGTGGCGAGATCCCACACCGCGTCTTCGCCGATGGACTTCTCAGGCCGTGTGGAGAGGTTGATTTCGTAGTTGCGGAAATCAAACGTCGAGAGGATCTGTTCGGTGAGATCCAGGATCGCCAGGATTTCGTCGCTGATCTGCTCCGGCAGGCAGAACACGTGGGCGTCGTCCTGGGTGAAGCCCCGCACCCGCATCAGGCCGTGCATCACACCGGGGCGCTCGTAGCGATACACCGTCCCGAGCTCGGCCCAGCGGATCGGTAGCTCGCGGTAGCTGCGCAGGGTGCTGGCGTAGGTCAGCACGTGGAACGGGCAGTTCATGGGCTTGAGCTGGTACTCCCGCTCGTCCACCTGCATCGGGCCAAACATCGACTCGCTGTAGAAGTCGAGGTGGCCAGAGGTCTTCCAGAGGCTGATGTCAGCCACGTGGGGGGTGTAGAGCAGCTCGTAGCCGGCGTTGAAGTGGAGCTCCCGCCAGAGGTTCTCGATCAAGAGGCGCATGCGGGCGCCGCGGGGATGCCAGAAGACCAAGCCAGCGCCGGCTTCGTCCTCAATCGAGAACAGGTCGAGGTCGGTCCCGATCCGGCGGTGGTCCCGGCGCTTGGCTTCCTCTTGCCTGCGCTTGTATTCGCTCAGCTGTTCTGGGGTTTCCCAGGCGGTGCCGTAGATCCTCTGCAGCTGGGCGTTCTTCTCGTCGCCACGCCAGTAGGCGCCTGCGACGCTCTCAAGGTCAAAGGCCTTGGCGTTCAGTTCCTTGGTGTTGCTGACGTGGGGGCCTGCACAGAGGTCCCACCAGTCCTCGCCGAGGGTGTAGAGGCTGATGGGTTCTTGGATCCCGGCCAGAATTTCCAGCTTGTAGGGCTCGTTCTGGGCCTGGATCCGGCTTTCGGCCTCCGCTCGGCTCACCTCCAGACGCTCCAGCGGAAGCTTCTTGTTGATGAGTTTGATCATTTCCTTCTTGATGGCCTTGAGGTCGGCCTCCGTGAAGGGATCGGGGTTATCGAAGTCGTAGTAGAAGCCGTTCTCGGTCCAAGGTCCGATGGTCACCTGGGCCTTGGGGAAGAGGCGCTGGACCGCCATGGCCATCACGTGGCTCATGGAGTGGCGGATACGCAGCAGCTGCTCGCTCTCGCTGGTTTTGGGCAGGTGCACCGTGGCTGCAGGCTCGGCAGTACGGGTCGCGGTCACGGCAGCGGCATAGCAACCCCGATCCTACGCAGCGCAATTCAGACCATTACTAGGGTGTGGGGGTGAGCAACCCCCAAGAACCCCAGGCTGAGTCGGCCGAATTGCTCGACCACTTGCTCGAGTCACTCTTTGGTGACTTTCGCTATTGGTTCCAGCGCGGTTTGGTCCTTCTGGATCACGCCCCCGATCACCTGGTGCCACCGGTGGAACAGCGGGAGTTTCGTTCCGCCCTGGAGGAGGCGCTTCAGGCGATCGCCGCCGCCAAAGCACTCCGGGCCGCCTGCTCGACCCCCATGGCCGTTGATATGGATGCCATGACCCCTTGGCATCGCCTGATGATGCGGGTCTGGAACCTCTCCGCGATGTTGCGGGTGGCGGGAGTGCCGCTTCCGGAGCAAGAGCGCCCCGATCCTCCTCAGGCCTGAGCCCAGCGGCTGCGCTTCAGTTGCTTGAGGTTGGATTCGTAGAAGTTGGCCAGTTCCGCAGCCTTCTTCACGGGTTGGCCGTAGGCGCTCAGTCCGTTGTGGCTAGGGAAGGAGGCCCACTCCTTGGACAGCACGGCCATCACCCCGCGGGTTAAGCCGCTGCGGTCGACTTGATCGAGTACACCGCGGCGATCCACCAGATACAGGGCCGCTTGGTCCTGGTTGTGGGGCTTGAAGCTGCGAAGGCTCAGTTTGTTTGCGGCTTCTTTCCAGGTGCCGGGCAGGAATTGATAGGCACCTGCGGCCGCGCTCGTGTAGCGCTTCACCACCACCACATCAGGGTGTTTGGCCAGGCTGCTGAAACGCCCGCCGCCGTAGAGGGTGCGATAGCCCTCGGGGCCTTGTTTCCAGGTGCCCTCGGCGTAGCGAATGGTGTTGAGCAGGGCCCGGCGCTCCGGGGTGATTGCATACAGCTCTCCGTCCTCGGTCTTGCTGGCAGCCGCCACGATCTGCTCCAGTGACTGATCCACCTCGACTCCCTTGGAGGGAGCTACGAGGGGGCCAGCGGCCAGAAGCAGCAGACCCAGTGAGCAGGCCGGAGCGGCGGCACGACTGGGCTTGAGGGAATGCTGGAGCGAATGACGAATTGGCAAGCGGCACAACGTCGCAGTCCATTGAGACTGCTGGCTAGCCGAGTCTCAAGGTGAGACTTCCCGTCCGAACTGGACAAGTGCTGCCTCGATGTGCTGCAGGTTGATTTTTAGTTCTCCAGGGCGATTGGCGAGGTTTTTGGCTGGCCAATGCGCCGTAACGAATTAGCCACCTTTATCTTTCCTTCCGTTTTTGATTAGCGGCTTGGGGCCTCAGTTCGCCTTGAGGAAGCCCAGTGCCTCGCGGGTTCGCTCCAGAGTGGCCTGGGCCACAGCATTGGCGCGCTCGCTGCCGGCTTTGAGGACGCGGTCCAGTTCGGCGGGATCAGCGCTCAGGTCGTTGTAGCGCTCTTGAATGGGGCGCAGCGCTTCGACCAGTGTCTCGGCCAGTAGGGGTTTAAAGGTGCCCCAGCCCATCGCGGCGCACTCTGCAGCGGCTGCCTCACGACCTTTGCCGCTCAGCAGGGCATAGAGCCCCAAGAGGTTGTCGGTTTCGGGGCGCTCCGGGTTCCCAAATTCGAGGCCCATCACGGGATCGGTTTTGGCGCGCTTGACCTTCTTGGTGATCACCTCAGGCGAATCCAGCAAATTGACGCGGGATCCTTCGTTGGGGTCGCTCTTGCTCATCTTGCTGCGCCCGTCGGTCAGGCTCATTACGCGGGCACCCTCCTTGAGGATGAGCGGCTCGGGCACCTTCAGGACGGGGATGGGCTCGCCTTCGGCATCCCGCGGGGCAAAGCGAGCGTTGATTCGCTGCTGGGCGATGTCTCGGGCCAGCTCCAGGTGCTGTTTCTGGTCCTCGCCAACGGGCACGAGGTCAGCGTCATACAGAAGGATGTCCGCCGCCATCAACACGGGGTAGTCCAGAAGGCCAACGGAGACCTGGTCCCCCTGTTTGACGGCCTTCTCCTTGAACTGGATCATCCGCTCCAACCAGTTGAGCGGTGTGACGCAGTTCAGGAGCCAACAGAGCTCGCTGTGGGCTGAGACATGGCTCTGGACAAAAACCGTCGCTTTCTCAGGATCGATTCCGCAGGCGAGATAGAGGGCGGCGGTGTTGCGCGTGTCACGGGCCAGGGCGGCCGCGTCATGGGGCACGGTGATCGCGTGCAGGTCCACGACACAGAAAAAGGTGTCGTGGGTCTCCTGCAGTCCGACCCAGTTGCGGATGGCTCCGAGCCAATTGCCCAAATGCAAGGCGCCAGTGGGCTGAACTCCGGACAGGACCCTGGCGCGTTGCATGCGAGCTGGCGAAATGTTCGCCGGATTCTGCCTGGAGGCAGGACCCGGCAGCGGCCTCGAATCAGGCCTCGGTGGTCTCTTCGGTGGTGGTTTGCTCTGTTGCCACTTCGGTGGTTTCCGACGCGGCTTCCTCGCTCACCGTCTCCTCTTCAGGGACCGCGGCTGCTGGTTTGGCGGGACGGGCAAACGGATTGGGGCGGTTGCCAGGGCGCTCATTGCGCTCGCCACGACGGTCACCGCGCTCGCCCCGTCCCCGGGAACCGGCACTGGCCTTCTGCTGGGCAACGATGTCGTCAATCCGGCCCTCTTCGATCAGCTGGGCCACGGTGCGCAGGGATAGGCCCAGGGCTGCCACGGTGGAACGGACGCCAAAGGCCTCTTGCACGGCGCGGGCGGCGCGCATCTCGTTATCGCTCAGGCGAATGCGGAACCCGCCACCTTCGCGAGGACCGCGGTTGCCTTGGGACTGCTCGCCCGAATTCCGTTGGAAATCACCGTCGGCCATGGCCGCACACCTGAAGAAGTCAGCGGCAAGTGTGCCCTACCGACAGTGAGGCCGGCCAGTGCCAAATCAGGCGATGGTGTTCTGGACTGCCTGCTCGGGCCAAGACCAGTACCGGCAAAGGATTTGGTCCCTCCGATTCGATGCTGCTTCGGTAGCGCGACAGCAGGTCGAGGTAGGCCTGCAGCGTCCAGCCATGGCAACCCTGATCTTGTGCGGCCCAAAAGCGTTGGAGCGCCTCGGAGCAGGCCACCTTCCCGAACTCATCCCAACATTGCTCTTCCGCTTCTGCGCTCGAGAAACCGGCGCGGATCAGGTTGCGGAAGCGAATCAACTCTGGGGCTTCACCACTGTTGTCGGGCGGTAAAACCGCGCTGAGCCTGCTGATGGGCAGGATCTGCAGCCGCAACCAGCAGCGCTCGAGCAGGGCAATGGGCCGATCGCCATCCCAGCGAGCCAACAGTTGTTGGCGGTCACTGAGATCGGCCAAGAGCTGCTGCTGATGGGGGGTGAGCCAGCGCAGGAGCTCAGCCATGGGTCCCCTGGAAGGTGATGGTGGATTCCGCGTACTCCCGCGGTTCCAGGTGGATTGTGCAGCGAACGGGTCCAAAGCGCCGCTCGAGATGCTCCTCCACGAGCTCGGTAATCCGATGGGCTTTTGGCAGGTCATCAGCATCCACCACCATGTGGAGCTCAATGAACACCCGCTGACCCAGAACCCCGCGGCTGGCGATGTCATGGACGTTGAGGACTCCAGGGACGCCCATCGCCGTCTCGTGGATGGATTCCGGTGCAATGGCGATTTGATCGACCAACCAGGGCAAGTTGGTCTTCAGCACCTGCCAGCAGACGCGGATCAAGAGGACGCAGAGCGGGATGGCCATCGCCACGTCCAGCCAGGTCTGCTTGAACAGAACGACCCCACAGAGACCGACCAGGACCACAACGGTTGTCCAGATGTCGCTGGTCGTGTGTTTGGCATCGGCTAACAGCAGCTGGTTGCTCAGGCGTCTGCCCTCACTGCGCTCGTATCCGGCAAGCAGCAGATTGCAGCCGAGGACGATGAGGAGCAGCAGCAGCTCCTGGCCATCCAGGCGGATTGGGGGCAGGCCCGAGCTGATGCGCTCGAGGGCTGTGCGCACGATCTCAAAGGCCGTCAAGCAAATGAAGCCCGCAATCGCTAGGGCTCCGACCGCTTCGTATTTGTCATGGCCGTAGGGGTGATCGCGGTCCGGCTTGGGGTCCGAGAGGCCATTGGTGATCAGTCCCAGCAGGCTGGACAAGCCATCGGTCGCGCTGTGCATGGCATCCGCCAAGAGCGCAAGCGATCCGCTCAAGAGACCAATGATCAGCTTGAGCAGCGTCATCGCCACGTTGACCCCGAGGGCCACCAGCAGGACCCTCTGGACCTCGGACCGGCGGTCGGCCCGCTCGTTGGTTTGGCCAGCAAGACCCATGGCCAAGGAGGCTCATTGAGGTCCTCCCACGCTATTGGGTCTGGGCATGGGTTAATAGCTGAGCTAAAGAGTTGGCGCGGCCGCCGAATTCAGGCTCCCCATTGACGGTTCCTCAGGTCTCAGCTGAATCCCCATCGCCGAGGCCCGTCTCACTGGGGGAGGAGCTCAAAGCGCAGGTTCTGCGCCAGGGAATGCGGCATTGGCCCTGGCTTGCGGCAGCAGGCGGCGGCTGGATGGTGCTGGAGTCCCTCCATGGGCCCCTCTCCTCGCTGATGGGGTTGGGTGCCGCAGGGGCCGGCCTTTGGTTGCTTGGCGGACGCATGCGTCCAAGCGGTCAGCACCTGCCTCAGTCCTCCGAGGGTTGGCTTGAGCGCTGTGAGGCGGTTCTTGAGCAGTTCCAAGTGCTGCAGGCAGCCAGCGCTGAGGAGGGTCGTGCTCAGGCCAAGACCTTTGAGCTCCACCAGACTCAGCGCCGCTCTCAGCTGGAGCTGTTGCGTCAGCGCCAAGAGGAGACCTGCATTCAGCTGGCCCTGGTGGGGACCGCAGCGTGGAGCGCTTCCGAGCAGGAGCAGCTGTTGTGTCACTGCCCCTCTGTGCATCCACTTCGGGTGCATCGCAGTCACGCCCTGCCCTTGTCTCCTCAGTCCTGGCAGTGGCCGGAGGTGTTTCGCCACTGCGAGCTGCTGCTGTATCGACTCGATCTGCCCCTGACGGCGGCTGACCTGCGCTGGCTTGAAGCCCTGCCAGAGCAGCAGCGGGTGGGAATTCTGGTGCGCACGAAACCGGAGCTCGAGAGTTCCGCCCAGCTCCAGCAACTCGAGCAGCAGCTTCCCATTCATCTGCGCGGGCGCTGTTGGCCGCTTGCGGCCCAGGAGGCCAGTGGCTGGCGAGACCTCACCTCCTGGTTCGCGGAATCCACACCGCTGAGCCGGGAGCGCAACCAACAACGCTGCCTGCAGGAGTTGCATGCGGCTTGGCAGCTTGAACTCGAGGGCCTGCGCCGCCAGCACTGGTCCCGTTTGCTGCAACGCACCCAGTGGACCGTGGCGGCGGGCGTCGTTGTGGCGCCTCTTCCCAGCTTGGATCTGTTAGTGCTGGCCGCTGCCAAAGGCTTGATGCTTCAGGAGATGGCCAGGCTTTGGAATTGCCCTTGGTCCCTTGAGCAACTGCAAGCCTCGGCGGCTCAGTTGGGCAAGGCTGCCTTGAGCCTGGGGGTTGTCGAGTGGAGCTCTCAGGCCCTGGCGTCGGTCGTGAAGTGGCACGGTCCGACATGGCTTGTTGGGGGTGCCATGCAGGCCCTCAGTGCCGCCTATCTGACCCGGGTTGTGGGCCGGGCGATGGC
>NZ_JAFMKL010000091.1:0-6684 GCF_017852955.1 Vulcanococcus sp. DEBay_Sum22DG08_74 | reverse complement strand
TGCGGGAGCTGTAGCCCCACTCGTTGTCGTACCAGCCGTAGACCTTCAGCTGGGTCCCGTCGACCACCATCGTGGAGAGGGCGTCGATCACCACGCTGCGGTTGTCGTTGACGTAGTCGATGGAGACCAGCGGCCGGGTTTCGTAGCCCAGGATTCCCTGGAGGGGCCCCTGCGCAGCCTGCTGGAAGGCCTGGTTGACTGCCTCTGCGCTGGTGGGTCGCTCGAGCTCAAAGACCGCATCGGTCAAGGAGGCATTCAGCAGGGGGATACGAACGGCATGGCCGTTGAGCTTGCCCTCGAGCTCCGGGAAGATCATGGCGATGGCCTTGGCTGATCCGGTGGTGGTGGGGATCAGCGATTGCAGGCAGGAGCGGGAGCGCCGCAGGTCGCTTTTGAAGGCGTCGACCACCACCTGGGTGTTGGTGACGTCATGCAGGGTCGTGATCGAGCCATGGCGGATGCCGAACTGCTCATGCACGACCTTCACGATCGGGGCCAGGCAGTTGGTGGTGCAGGACGCCGCGGTCACCAGCCGGTGCTGGTTGGGGTCATAGAGGTCATGGTTGATCCCGTAGACGATGTTCAGTGCGTCTTTGACGGGGCAGCCCACGACCACGCGCTGGATGCCGCCTTGGCTGAAGTAGGGCTCGAGGGCCTCGGTGGTCTTGAAGCGGCCACTGCACTCGAGCACCATCTCCACACCTGCGGCAGACCAGGTCACCTCGGCGGGGGTGCCGTTGCGGCTGAAGTTCAGGCGCCGCCCATCGATCAGCAGCTCGCTCTCGCTGAGGGCCTCGGCCTGGCGATCCCAGCGACCATGGACGGAGTCAAAGCAGAGCAGGTGGGCGGCTGACTCGGCCGTGGCCTGGTTGTCGTTGATCTGAACGATCTCAATGCCTGGCCGTCCCCAGAGGGCGCGGCAGACCAGTCGTCCGATGCGTCCGAAGCCGTTGATGCCAATGCGCATGACCAACCCCAATCAACTGATCAACAAAGTTTGATGCATCAAGGTTTCTTGATTGGTTAAGGTGCGGTTAGGCCTGCTCCGAGCTGTGTCCCAAGCCCTCAGCGCGTTGTTCAAGGCTCTGGCGGATCCCCATCGCCTGGAGGTGGCCCTGGCGCTGGCGGGGGGTGAGCGCTGCGTCTGTGAGCTGACCGAGCAGATGGGCCTGGCCCAGTCCAAGCTCTCCTTTCACCTCAAGGTGATGCGCGAGGCGGGCCTGCTGGAGTCCCGGGTTCAGGGGCGCTGGGTCTACTACCGCCTGAGCCCTGAGGCCCTGGCCGAATTGAGTGATTGGCTTCAGCGTTTGCAGACCAGTAGGCCCCTTAAAGCCCAGTCCTGCTGCTGATTCACGCAACGTTCACGAGGCCTTAACCAGCCCCTAACGCAGGGCGGATCATCAGTTGCGTAGATGGAGGGGAACCACAAGGTTTTATCCATGACCTTCGCGAAGAAGGCCCTCCTGATCGGCTCCCTGCTGGCCGTCGGCACCGGCATGTCCGCCTCCGCCGCAGATCGCCTCAGTGCTGCTGGCGCAACCTTCCCCGCCAAGATCTATCAGCGTTGGTTCGCTGATCTGGCGAAGGCCGGTGGCCCCCAGGTCAACTACCAAGCCGTTGGCTCAGGTTCTGGCCGTAAGGCGTTCATCGACCAGACCGTCAACTTCGGTGCATCGGATGATCCGATGAAGGCCAAGGACATCGCCAAGGTGACCCGCGGTCTGGTGCAGATCCCCATGGTGGGCGGCACCATCGCCTTCGGTTACAACAAGCCCGGCTGCAACCTGAAGCTCACCCAGCAGCAGGCTGTCCAAGTGGCGATCGGCAAGATCACCAACTGGAAGGACCTGGGTTGCGCCGCTGGTCCAATCACCTGGGTGCACCGCTCGGACGGTTCTGGAACCACCAAAGCCTTCACCGAATCCCTGGCTTCTTTTTCTCCACAGTGGAAGCTCGGGACTGGTAAATCCGTCCGCTGGCCGGGCTCAAATTCAATTGGAGCTAAAGGTAACTCTGGTGTTGCTGGTGTGATTAAAAACAAGCAGGGTGCGATCGGTTACGTCAACCAGTCGTACATCCGCGGTGCCGTCAAGGCCGCTGCGCTGCAGAACAAGTCGGGTGAATTCATCAAGCCCAGCCACACCTCCGGTGCCAAGGCCCTGAACGGCATCAAGCTCGATCAGAACCTGGCTGGCTCGAACCCCAACCCCACCGCCAAGGGTGCTTACCCGATCGCGACCCTGACCTGGGTTTTGGCTTATCAGAAGGGCAATGGTGCCAACACCGACACCATCAAGAAGACCTTCAATTACATGCTGAGCGATCAGGCTCAGGCCAGGGCTGATGCCCTTGGCTTCGTCCCTCTGAATGGTTCAATCTTGAATAAGGCACGTGCTGCAGTGAACAAAATCTCTCGTTAGTTCAGTGTGATCCAGATGGTTCAAGGGCAGGTCTGATCTGCCCTTTTTCTGATCTGAATGCACGCATTGTTCTTGACAGACTCCCAATCACTCTTGATGCAATGACGTCCATATCTTTGACATCGAGTCCGCCCTTAAGTCTTCGCGGCAGCCTCGAAGACACGTTCCAGCGCCGCGATCTGGTCAGCCTGACGGCTGGCAGTCGCGTGCCCATGCTTCGCCACCACGTCTGGCTGGTGGCCCGCGGGATGGTCAAGCTGAGCTCGATGAATGAGCAGGGCGAAGATGTTCTCCTGGGCCTGGCGGGACCGAATGAACCCTTCGGTGAACCGCTCAGCAACCTCGATCTCTACGAAGCCACGACGCTGAGCGATTGCGATCTGCTCTGCCTCTCGATGGACGAGATCCAGCAGACCCCCCACCTGGCCAGCACCTTGATGCTGGCGCTGATCAGCCGGACCCGTCAGTCCGAGGCCTTGATTTCCCTGTTGGGTCTGCGCCGCGTCGAAGACCGGGTCCGGGGCTTTCTGGAGTTGTTGGCCGAAGAGTACGGCCAACCCTGCGAAGACGGCCTACGCCTGAACCTGCGCCTGACCCACCAGGACATTGCCGGTGCCCTGAGCACCACCCGCGTCACGGTGACTCGGGTCTTGGGTCTGCTGAAGGAGGAAGGCTGGCTCAAGCTCAGCAGCCAGCGGCAGCTGGTGATCAGCAACCTGCCGATCAGCGCTGCCGCCTAAGGCTTAGGCCTTGGGGAGGAGCAGCTCAATCACCGCTCCTCCCTCCGGGTGGTTCCGGGCCCGCACCAGGCCCCCTTGGCTGAGGGCGATCTGGCGAACGATGGCGAGCCCCAGTCCGCTTCCGTGTCTTGGGCCTCTGGCCCGGGCTGGATCCCCTCTGTAGAAGCGCTCGAACATCCGCTCGAGGTCCTCTTCGCTGAGCCCCGGGCCCTGGTCGCGCACGGCAATCAGGCACCAGCGGTCCCGCTCCTCGATCGAGAGCTCAATGCTGCTGCCATCGGGGCTGTAGCGCAGTGCGTTGTCGATCAGATTGAACAGGGCCTGGTGCAGGCGAGCCGGATCGACGGCCACCTGTCTGGCCTGATCGCGCATCGGCTGAACGCTGAGGCCAATGCCCCGGGGCTGGGCCAGTTCCTGCAGGGTGGACCAGGCCTGGCCAACGACATCCCTTGGGTCGATGCAGGCGGGTCGCTTGCGGCGGCTCACCAGGGTGTTGTCGAGTCTGGAGAGATCCAGCAGATCCCCCACCAACCGCTGCAACCGCTCGAGTTCCTTCTCCAGTCGCTCCACCAGGACCGCCTGGCGTCCCTCGGCCCTGAGGGCCAGGCTCTCACTGACCAGCCGCAGGGCCGTGATCGGGGTTTTGAGCTCATGGGCCACATCACTGACCCACTGCTCTTGCTGTTTGAGCTGATTGTTTAGGGGGTTGCTGCCGTCGATCTGAAGGGCCAGCCAGCCCCTCTCGCCGGGCATCACCCGCACCGAGAGGTCATTGCGCCCGAGGCTCCATTCCCCGCGTTGGGCCAGGCGGGTGTTGCGGCTGAGCTCCAGCAGGTGCAGCAGCTCGGCGCTGGGCTCCAGGTCATTGAGGTGTTGGAGCTGGGGAGCGAGCGAACTCTCTTTGACCAAGAGGGACTCAGCCCGCTCATTGATGATCTCGATCCGGTTTTGGGCATCGAGCACCAGCCAGCCCTGCGGTGCGGCGCTGATCCATTCGCGCAACTGCAGTTCAGGGATCGGTTGGCGCCGCCGAAAGCGGGTGGCCACGACGTTCTTCTTTCGGTTCCCTTCGCGCCAGAGCCCCACGCTGAGGGCGCCCAGCCCAAAGCCCAGGGCCAGCGGTAGGGCGGTCTGCATCGTCATCGCCTAGCCGAAGCGATAGCCGAATCCCCGCACCGTCACCAGTTTGCTCGGGTTGGAGGGGTCCTCTTCAATCTTTTCGCGCAACCAACGGATGTGCACATCCACGGTCTTGTTGTCGCCGATGTAGTCGAAGCCCCAGACCTGCTCAATCAGTTGCTCGCGGCTCCAGACGCGTTTGGGGTTTTGCATAAAGAGCTCGAGCAATTTGAACTCCTTGGGGGAGAGCTTCAGCTCAAGACCATCGAGGCAGACGCGGCATTCAGCCGGGAAGAGGCTGAGGTTGTCCGCTTTGAGTTCGCTGGGCTGTTGATCGCTGGCTTGGTGGCGGCGCAGGAGCGCACGGCAGCGGGCCACGAGTTCGCGGATGCCAAAGGGTTTGACCAGGTAGTCATCGGCCCCGAGCTCGAGGCCGAGCACCCGATCGGTTTCGGTGTCCCGGGCGCTCACCATCAGCACCAGGGGCCGTTGCGGCAACTCGATCAACTTGCGGCAGAGATCCAGCCCGTTGATGCCCGGGAGCATCACATCGAGAACGATCAGTTCGAAGGGGTCCCGTTTCAGCCGATCCCAGGCGCTCTGGCCGTTGGTGGCTGGGGTGACGGAAAAGCCCTCGAGCTCCAGCGCTTCGCAGACGGTTTCGCGGATGGTGTCGTCGTCTTCGACCACCAACAGACGCGCGGCGTTGCTGGCTGGTGAGGGCGTGCTCATCCGTCCATTCTCTCGGCCGGGCCCTGTAGCCCACGACACCTTTTTGTCTGGATCAGCTCTGGTTTTGCTGCTCGAGCTCGCACTGGGTGAGATCAGGGTTGGTCAGCCGCTCGAGCACCTTCTGCAGATCCACCGGAGAGAGCTCGCCATCGCTGCCCCACTTGAGGCTGGTGTTGGAGGCTGAGCGCTGCTGGCTGTCCTGGCTGATGCTGTCGGGCCCCATGCCGTCGGTTTGTCCTGAAACCCACACTAAAGCGGCGGCGTTCACTCGGTGGTTGGTAATCGCAAGAAAAAACCCCCTGCCGAAGCAGGGGGCCGTTGGTCTCGTGCGTGAGGAGTGGTTCTGAAGATCAGAACTTGAAGCGGGTGGCCAGGATGCCGCCGAACACGCCGGGGTTGTCGCCCTGGGTGCTGGTCTGGCTGTAGCCGGCTCCAGCGGAGCTGGGGTTGCTGGAATAGAACAGCATCGGGGTCACAGCGATGTTGTCGCTGACCTGGAACTGATACCACCACTCCCAGACGTAACCAGCGTCGAACGGGGTGGTGCCGTTGCGGGTGCTGGTGACGAAGGTGGGCTGACCCACGGACATGCCGGCCTTGTTGCCCTTGACGAAGGCGTCATCCCACTTGAGGGCGACGGTCCAGGACTGGGTGGCGGCGATGTTTTCGTCTTTGAGGTTGCCAGCGATCTGGGTTGCGCCATCGCTGGTCAGAGCGGCGCCGGTCTGGTTACGGCTAGAGCTGGTGTAGTTGAGGTTGTCGTAGGAGACAGCCTGATAACCCCAGCCAAGGCTCACAGCGGGCATCAGGGTGCCGCCGTTCTTGGGACGACGGGCCAGAGCCACAGCGAAGGAGTTGCGCTCACCGCCGGTCTTCACGCCGTTGTAGGAGCAGGCTTGGCTCTGGACCCGGCCAGCAGCTTCAGTGCCGCGGCGGGACATCTTGCTGCCGCACTGTTCGTAGTTCCAGCCGAAGGTGCCCTTCCACTGCTGGGCTTGATAGCCCAGTTGGGTCAGCCAGCTGGCCTTGCTGCCGCTGGTGAAGATGCCACCGTCTTCAGGGTTGCCGGTGTTGCCGTCCGGTGCGACGTAGCTGGTGGACGCGGCGAAGTAGGGCTGACCCTTCTTGACCTTTTGCTTCCACTTGAAGCCCAGCATGCTGCCGGTGGCCTTGTTGTAGACCGCGGGTGCACCGCCCAGCTGGAAGAAGTCCAGACCCTTGAAGTCGTCGCCGTAATAGAAGGGCTTGACGGCCAGGAACTCGGTGTTACGTGAGATGGGACCGGTTTGGACCGAGAAGCCCTTGCCGAGGGGGAAGCGGTAGTAGAGGCGGTTGATCTTGACGACGCCGTCCGAGGACTCGGCGCGGTCGAGGTAAGTGATGTTGTAGCCCTTGCCGCCGAAGGGGCTGCTGCCGAAGTTGCCGGCGCGCAGGCGGGTGTAAAGCAGGTCCTTGCCGGTGAAGCTGGTCTTGAGGTTCAGACGAGCGTCGTAGACAAAGTTGGTGGCGCTGTAGTTCTTCTTGTACCAGTCAGCGCTGCCGGTACCGGCGGCGTTGCTGGTGCCAGCGGTTGGAACCACGGCACCGATCGCCCAGTAGTAGTCACCCTGGAGCTTGGTGGTGGTGGAGAACTGGGTGGCTTCCAGTTCGCCCACGCGGGCCTCGAGGCCATC
>NZ_JAFMKL010000090.1:0-6695 GCF_017852955.1 Vulcanococcus sp. DEBay_Sum22DG08_74 | reverse complement strand
AGCCCGGCGTCGACGGTCCTCAGGCGTCGCGTGCCCTGCTGCTCGCCGATCTGATCGAGCAGTGCGTTGAGCAGGCCAACATCTGCATGACCCTGCCGGAGCCGATCTAACTCAGGCCATTTCCGCCAGTTCTTTCAGCGCCAGCAACTGCCAGCGGCGGCAGTCGGCCGGTGAGGAGCGATAGAAGGCGTCCCAGGCATCGCCTTTGTGGCTGCCGTACTCCGCTGGATCGATCTCCGGATGACGTTGCTGCCAGCCGACGCGGACCGCGTGGCCAATCACCACATCCAGCACCAGGTCGTCAGCGACGCTGACCTCCGGGTTGGCATCGACGAAGGCAATCAGGGTGACCAGGGTCTCGATGCAGAGGCGGCGGTATTCGGGCGCCTCAATCTTGCTGAGCAGGTGCTCGATATGGACCGCGAAGTTGCGCTCGCCGGGGGTCTTCTCCTTGAGCAGCGGTGCGCTCTCGAGCCGGTTGCGGCGCTCGAGCTTGTCGCCGATGACCAGACCGCGGCAGTGGTGCAGCAGGCTCCAGATTCCGGGGTGGAAGTCCCGGGGCACGTTCTGCAGCGCACCCATGCGCTCCCGGTGTTTCAGCCAGTTTTCGCCCTTTTCGAGCTCCTCCAGGGGTTCAGGGGCTTCCCAGCTCACCCGGCCACTGAGGTGCAGTTGCTCCTTGCGTTGCAGGGCGGCCTTGGCGTGCTCCACATCGCTGAGCACCTGCTTGAGCCGCCGTCCGATGGCGTGGGGCGGCGTGTCGCAGAGGGCCTCGAAGGCTTCACTCGGTGAGAGGTTCTGCTCCCCGGCCACTTCACTGGTGAGCAGCAGCAGCAGTTGTCCCAGCTGCAGGGTCAGGCTGCCGCTGAGTAAGGCGGGATCACGTCGGGCCAGACCATCGAGGGCGAGCAGGAGTTCCTGCTGCAGCACCCATTCGCGGCTGTCCTCGCCGCTGTAGAGGCGGATCATGGCTGCAATCGCCTTGCTGCTGAGGGGCTGGGTGATCAGGGAGTCGTTGGTGTAGTTGCGCCCCACCACGACCTGTTTCTGGCGCACCAAGAGATCGGTGAGGGCATCTTCAAGCTGGGGATGAACCAAACCCAGGACTCCAGCGCAGCGCCGCACCACGTTCCAGTCCCCATCCTTGAGGGCGCGGCGGTAGGCCTCCTCCAACAGGGCCTTGGGTGTTGCATTGCCCTTGGGTCCGGTCAGGACGGCCGAGAGGCCGAGCCGGCGGACCAAGAGCTCAAGTAGCTCGGCTTGCTCTTGTAGGGAGGCGCTTTGCCAGAGCCGCTCCAGCAGCGCATCCAGGCTGGATTCTTCCAGTTCTTGCTCTTGTTCGGCGGTCAGCGGTTTGTCCAGGCCGCTGCTCTGCAGTCCTTGGATGGGCTCTGCAGCGCTGACGGCAGCCTCCGGTTGAGCATTGGGCAGATCCGCCCAGCAAGCTTGGTTGGCCAGGTCGTCCAAGCTGCCGAGTTGCACCGCGGTTCCACCCAGCACTCCGCTCCGCAGGGTCTCCCCAAGCCGCAGGAAGGTGTCAGGGCTGCGCTGGAAGGGACCTTCTTCGACAGGGATCAGCAGCAGCGGCAGCCCACTGCCGCGCCAGTGGCGTTGCAACTGACTGATTTCGTTGGTGACCGCATCCACCAGTTGCTCGGGGTCATCGGAGAGATAGAAGGTGTCCTCCTCCAGCACCGCTGGCAAAAAGGCCAGGGTTTGGCCGTCTTGGCGGTAGAGCCGGGCGGTGGCCATGGTCTCCATGCGCAGCCGCGGATGACCGCTCAGGCCCAGTCGCGCATTGGCGCCCACCTGGGCCATCCGCCGGCCGAGCTCTTGGGAGCTGGCGATGTTGCTAGGCCCTGGGCGGCTGACGGCCAGTCCCGCCTGCTCCAGGGCCGCTGCGATGTGCTCGCGTGCGGGCACGAAACTCACCAGGACCTGAGGCGCCCCCAGGCTGCGGCTGCGGCGCCGTTCGCTGGGGTCCAGTTGCTGCGGCTCCAGTAGGCCCAGCAGCATCAGGTCGCTGAGCCAGGTCAGGCTTTGCGTCCAGAGCAGGGGAACGTTGTCGTTGGCAATGCGCTCCTGGCTTCCTGGTTGCTTGCGCTCAGCCTCGATGCTGGCTTTGGGCACCAGATAGACCTCCGGCAGCAGCTCGATGCCGTCCACGTCGACGGCAACCTTGCGCAGCCGTTCCCGCCAGCTCCAGGCCTCACTCCAGCGTTCTTCGCAGCAGGCCGTGATCAGCTCATAGGCCAGGAACAGGGGCCATTCGCATTCGATGTGCTCGAACTGGGCCAGTTCCTCCCGTTCGTAGTGCAGTCGGTTGTGGTCCTCGACGACGGTCTGGTGGCCGTCCCGGCGGAAGCGCTTGTAGCCGTAGGGCCCGCCCAGTTCGGTGCGGATCTTGTCGCGCGTGCGCTCCACAAGGGCGCTGTCTTCTACGGCCCAGGCCGGGTAGCCAATCACCGAGAGGCAGGCCGCATCGACTTCTTTGCTGGCTGATTCCCGGGGCAACAGGCCGCTGAGGGCGCGCCGCAGCCGCACGATGGCGTCGTGGGGAATGTGCAGGTGGCACTGACCATTGCCGTGGGGGCCATAGAGATCCAGGCCTTCCAGGGCCTCGAGGGCAGCCTTAACCAGACCAATGGAGCTGGCGTTGCGCTCTGGCAGGCCGTGGTTGCCTTTGTCCCCGCGCTCCCAGATGCCGTAATCGCGCACCCGGTAGGCGCGAGCCACGTAATAGACGAGGTTTTGCAGGAAGTCCCGTTCGTGGCTGGTTTGAACCACCACCAGTCCCGAACGGGTCAGCTGGGCGAGCTGCAGCAGGAATAGTGCCGTGGCATCGAGCTGTAGGTGCCCCCAGCCGTCATCGGGGACCACCGGATCGCCACTGCCGGTGTCGTATTTGGCGTGCAGGCAATCGAGCGGGGAGAGGGTCTGCTTGAAGCGCTCGACCTTGTGGGCCTGGCGCAGCATCGCGTTGAGTAGACCCCGCATCAGTTGCAGCACCCGCTGCTCCAGCTCGTAGACGCGGGCGGTGGCGCCACTCAGGCGCCGATGGGCCAGGGCGAGGCCCCAGACGCATTGGATCGAGTAGACGCAGTCCCGCACCCAGGCATCGCCGTAGTTGCCGTGGACGTTGTTGGCGGTGCTGGCGGGGAGCAGGCCAGTGATCGGGTGTTGGCGCTGCAGCACCACCTGATCGATCTGACGGTCCAGTTCTTGGAGGCGCTGCCAAGCCTCAGCGGCACTCAGCTGCAGCGGTGCGGCGCTGTTCGCAACCGGGGCGCTGCTGAGGGTCATGGGCGAGCACTGCCTGAAGGCCAGCCATAGATTCTCCCGTGCGGCCTATCCACGACGGCATCAATGGCGACTCCCGCCAGCCCCAATGCGTTTGATCAGCCCGCCTGGGAGACCGCCCAGGTCTTGGGTGTGCAGGTGGCCGTGGCCGCCGATGTGCTCGAGGCCGCCCTGGCCTTGAAGCAACGGGGGGGCGGTCAGATCGTCACCTTGAACGCCGAGATGACGATGTCGGCCCTGGCCGATCCCGCCCTAGGTGGGGCGATCGCGGCGGCGGATCTGGTGATCCCTGATGGTGCCGGTGTGGTCTGGGCCCTCAAGCGCCAGGGTTACCGGGTGCGCCGCAGTCCAGGTATTGAGCTCGCCCGTCAGCTCCTGGTCGAGGCGGCTTCACGCAGCTGGCGTGTGGCTTTGGTGGGAGCTAGCCCCGAGGTGATGGCCCTGGTCTCGGCCCGGCTGAAGAAGGAGATTCCTGGCCTGAACCTGCAGTTCAGCGTCCACGGCTATCAAAGCCCGGAGCAGTGGCCCGGCATTGAGCAGCAACTCCGCGAGGCCAGGCCGGATCTGGTGCTGGCGGCCTTGGGTGTGCCGCGCCAAGAGACCTGGATCCAGCGCATGCATGCTGGTCAGCCGGGCCTCTGGATGGGAGTTGGCGGCAGTTTTGACGTCTGGTCGGGCGCGAAACAGCGCGCTCCCCAGTGGATGTGCCGTCTGCAGATCGAATGGCTGTATCGCCTCGTTCAAGAGCCCAGCCGTTGGCGCCGGATGTTGGCGTTGCCGGAATTTGCCTGGGCCGTCTTGCGCCGGGGCTAGTCCCGGATGGCCAGCAAAAAGCGGTGGAGACCAAATGGGCCCCCACCGCTTTTTTGTTTCGCTCTTCAGCTCAGCTTGGAATCAGCGGAAGCCGACGGAGGCTTGCCAGACAAAGGCCAGCAGCAGGAAGAACAGGGGAATGATCGGCAGGATGTCAATCAGAGGACCGAAGGCTTGGTAGGCCTCGGGCAGCTGGGCCAGGGTCTGCAGGGCGTAGGCGGCCATCCTGGTTTCGTCGTTGGCTAGGGACGGAAGCTACCACGTGTGGGCGGCCGGAGAGGCTGGTTCCCACGGAGCGAAATCCTCTGAAAAACAGCCGTCACGGATGGCCTGTCCCATGGCTGTACTGAAGCGCACCAGTTGGGTGATGTTGTGCAGGCTCAACAGGATCTTTCCGAGCAGCTCATCCGTTTTGATCAGGTGGTGGAGGTAGGCGCGGCTGTGGACCGTGCAGGCCGGGCAGCTGCAGCTGGGATCCAGTGGGCTGTGGTCATGGCGGAAGCGGGCGTTTTTCAAGTTCCAGCGCTCGCCGCCCACCAGGGCCGCTCCGTGGCGTCCCAGGCGGGTGGGCAGCACGCAATCAAAGAGATCGAAGCCGTTGGCCACGGCGATGGCCATTTCAGGGAGGGTGCCAACGCCCATCAGGTAGTGGGGCTTGTCATCGGGCAGTAAGGGGCCGACCTGGCGCACGATCCGGTGCATTTCTTCGGCGGGCTCGCCCACGCTCACACCACCGACGGCGATGCCTGGCAGTCCCATGGCGCTGATGACGCGTGCCGATTCTTCGCGCAGGTGCGGGAAGCAGCCCCCCTGCACGATCCCGAACAGGGCCTGATCGTCCTTGGTGTGGCTCGTGATGCAGCGCTCCAGCCAGGCATGGGTGCGGCGGCAGGCGGTCTCCACCTCGCTTTCCGTGGCGGGATAGGGCGGGCACTGGTCAAAGGCCATTGCCACATCGGCCCCCAGGGCCATTTGGATCGCCATGGATCGCTCTGGGGTGAGATCGATCCGGGCCCCATCGCGGGGGGAGCGAAAGACCACGCCGCGGTCGTTGATGGTGTTGATGTCTCCCAGGCTGAAGACCTGAAAGCCGCCGGAGTCGGTGAGCATTGGCCCGTCCCAGGCCATGAAGCGGTGCAAGCCGCCGCCATCCGCCACGATCTGCTCACCGGGTTGCAGGTGCAGGTGGAAGGTGTTCGAGAGCACCATCTCCGCCCCGGTCGCTTTGAGTTGCGCCGGCGTGACGCCCTTCACCGTGGCCAGCGTCCCCACGGGCATGAAGCGCGGGGTGGTGACGACGCCATGGGGGGTGTGAAAGCAGCCGCAACGGGCGGCGGTGCGCGTGCAGCGGGCCGTGATCTCGAAGTGGAAGCTCATCGAGGCGGCAGGATCATCTAGCCCCATCGTTGCTGGCCGCCTGCATGCTCAGGGATTGGGCTGGAGCCTGGATTTTTTACAGCGTCCTTCCGCTGCCGCCCGGGGTCACGCCGCGCTTTGAGCGCATTGCCCGCTTTGCCCCTTGGGTGGGTCTGGCGATTGGGCTGTTGGAGGCAGCGCTGTGGCAGCTGCTCGCGCCCGCGGGTCCGCTGGTGCAGATCCCCCTGGTCTTGGCCCTGGGGATCAGCCTGAGCGGCGGGCTGCATCTCGATGGGCTGATGGACACGGCCGATGGCCTGGCCGCCCCTGCTGAACGCCGTCTGGAGGCCATGGACGACAGCAGGGTTGGGGCGAGCGGGGTCCAGGCGCTGTTGGTGGCTCTCTTGCTGCGCGCTGCGGCGTTGGCCTGGCTTGGCCCCCTGGCGCCTCTCGCCCTGGTCTGGGCTTCGGTTTGGGCGCGGGTTTCACCGCTGTTTGCGATGCAGTGGTTTCCCTATCTGCGCCAGAGCGAGGGCACGGCGGCTTTTCACCTGCGCCATTGGCAGGGTCTGCTGGCTGAATTGGTGCCCTCGTTGCTGTTGGCTTTTGCCCTCAGCGGCCTGCTGCTGGGACTCGGGCTCAGTCCATGGGCCGGGTTGGGCTGGCTCGGTGTGCTGCCGGCCATGCTGATTCCTTGGGTGTTGGGCCGGCGCTTGGGCGGTCACAGCGGCGACAGCTACGGCGCCTGCGTGGAGTGGAGCCTTAGTTGGATCCTGTTGCTGTTGGCCGTTTCGGCAGGCTGAGTTGGAAGGCATTGCCAGCGCTGGGCAGTTTGGGATCGAGACCGGAGGGCGGCACCCGTAGCTCCAGTGCACCGCCGATGCGTTCCGCGAGGTCCCGGCCGAGCGCCAGCCCCAGACCGCTGCCGTCGAGGGCAAGGCCGGTGCTGCCCCGTTCCCCTTTGCGGAAGATCTGCTCCCGTTCGGCGCTGGGGATTTCGGGCCCTTCGTCCCAAACCGCCAGGACGAGCTGATCGCCCTGCTCCTGGCAAAGCAGGCCGACTCCGCCACCAGGGCGGCTGTAGCGGAAGGCGTTCTCCAGCAGGTTGGCCACGATTTCGGAGACGGCCGCGGCATTGCACGCTTGCGTCGGAAGCTCTCCAGGCGGAACCCAGCGCCGGCCTTGCAGGGCGGCGGTTCCAGCGGCGCGCTCTAGCAAGGGCTCTA
>NZ_JAFMKL010000089.1:0-6703 GCF_017852955.1 Vulcanococcus sp. DEBay_Sum22DG08_74 | reverse complement strand
CCAGGCCGTAGGCCAGGGCAGCCGCGGTGGGCTCGTTGATGATGCGCAGCACCTCAAGGCCAGCGATCTTGCCGGCGTCCTTGGTGGCCTGGCGCTGGGAGTCGTTGAAGTAGGCGGGAACGGTGATGACCGCTTGGGTCACGGTCTCGCCGAGGTACTTACCGGCGTCTTCGGCCAGCTTGCGCAGGACCTGAGCGCTGACTTCCTCAGGAGCAAATTGCTTGTTGAGGACGGGGCACTTGACCTTGACGTTGGAGCCGGCCTTCTCGACGCCGTAGCTCACTTCCTTGGACTCTTCGTTCACCTCGTCCACCCGGCGTCCGATGAAACGCTTGACGGAATAGAAGGTGTTTTCCGGGTTCATCACCGCCTGGCGCTTGGCGATTTGACCCACCAGCTGATCCTGGTTTTTGGTGTATGCCACCACGGAGGGCGTGGTGCGGAAGCCCTCGGCATTGGCAATCACGGTGGGCTTGCCGCCCTCCATGACTGACACGCAACTGTTGGTGGTGCCAAGGTCGATACCGACAACCTTGCCCATGGGTGACCTCTGAACTGCAGACATCCTCTGCAGCGGCACCCGGGTGGGGCTAGGTGTGGTTGCCGAACAGTGCCCGAACCACCGTGAACGCCGAGGCCCGAATCCAAGGCAGCACCGCGCTTGTGGGGGTACTGGGCGATCCGGTGCGCCACTCCCTTTCGCCGGTGATGCACAACGCGGCACTCGAGGCCATGGGCCTGGACTGGGCCTACCTGGCCCTACCCACGCCAACGGCTGAGCTGAGCACCGTTATCCAGGCCCTCGAAGCGATGGGCTGCCGCGGCCTCAACGTCACCATTCCCCACAAGCAGGCCGTGGCGCCGCTCTGCAGCGAGCTGAGCCCCCTGGCCGAGCGCCTGGGGGCCGTCAACACCCTGGTGCCACGCCAGGGGGGCGGCTGGCTTGGCACCAACACCGATGTGGAAGGCTTCTGCGCGCCGCTGCGGGAGGTCAGCTGGAGCAGCAAGCGGGCGCTGGTGCTCGGCTGCGGCGGCAGTGCCCGCGCCGTCGTCGCCGGTCTGGTGGAGCTGGGCTTTGCCGAGATCGTTCTGGCCGGGCGACGGCCGGAAGCCCTCGAGGCCTTCCAGGCGGACTGCCGGAGCTGGGCGCCCCAACTCAGCACCCTCAGCTGGGACAGCGGAATCGCCGCAACCCTCGCCCAGGCGGATCTGCTGGTGAACACCACGCCCGTGGGCATGGCCTCGGCCACGGACCCCGCCGCCGCCCAGGCCTGCCCCCTCAGTGACAGCGAACTCGCGGCGCTTTCAGCCGAGGCCTGGGTCTACGACTTGATCTACACACCTCGGCCGACCGCGCTACTGCAGCGGGCAACGGCCAAAGGCTGCCGCAGCCTGGATGGCCTGCGCATGCTGGTGGAGCAGGGGGCCGCCTCCCTGCGCCTCTGGAGCGGCAGGAGCGAGGTGCCCGTCGAGGTCATGCACCAGGCCGCCCTGCGCCAGCTCTAACGTCACACCCAAGGCGACGGAGTGCGATGACGATCCCCAGTTGGCAGCGGCTTCTGGCCTTGCTGACCTATCTCCTGCCCTGGAGCGATGGTCTGCCCTTCGGGCGCTCCCTGACGAGCCTGTTTCCTGTTCTGCAGTGGTTGAGCCTGCCGGCCCTGCCGCTGGTGCTGATCGAGCAGGCCATTCCCTTCGGCGGGTTCATCCTGTTTTTGGTGCTCTTTCTGGGCGTGGTGCGCAACCAGCGGGTCCCCTACTTCATCCGCTTCAACGCCCTGCAGGCCATCCTGCTGGACATCATCCTGATCGTGCTGTCCCTGGCGTTCAACCTGCTGCTCGCCCCCCTGGGCGGGAACTTTGCGGTGCGGACCCTGGCCAACACCGTCTTCCTGGGGATGCTCGTGCTGGTGCTGTTCGGGATCATCCAGTGCCTGCGCGGCAAGGAAGCCGACATCCCCAGCCTGTCTGAAGCGGTTCGCATGCAGCTGTAGGGTGGACGATCCGCCGCTGATGAACCGGGCTCACCCCCACCCCATCAGCCACCGTCCCTTTCGGCGTCCACGTCGGATCGCGTAAGCCATGTCGCAGCCCTACTACGAAACGATGTACATCCTTCGTCCGGACATCCCGGAGGAAGAGGTGGAAACCCATATCACCAAGTACCGCGATCTCGTCACCGAAGCCGGTGCTGAGGTTCTGGATTGCCAGATGCGCGGCAAGCGCCGCCTGGCCTACACCATTGCCAAGCACAAGGAAGGCATCTACGTGCAGCTGGCCCACAACGGCGACGGCCAACAGGTGGCAGCTCTCGAGAAGGCCATGCGCCTGAGCGAAGACGTGATCCGCTACCTGACCGTCAAGCAGGACGGCCCCCTGCCCGCTCCCCGCAGCGGCCCTGCACCCCAGGCCACCAGCGACGAAGCCGCTCTGCAGACCGCAGACGCCTGATCTCGAAAGGCATCTCGCCCCTTGTTCCCTCCTGGAGCCTTGGTTAGGTTCCAGGAGGTTTTTTATTGACCAGCCGTTGGAGCACCAAGACCTGCAGGCGGCCTTGGCCAAAAGCCAACAGGAGCTGGAGCGCGCACAGGAGCAGATCGCCGAACTGGAGGCCCTGCTGGCGGAGTTGCCCGGCATTTTTGAGCGGAAGTTCAGCCAGCGGCTCGAGCCAATCCTTGAGCGCCAGCGGCTCTTGAGCGCCGACAACGAACGGCTCCAGCAGGGCTCCCAGCGGGAGGAGCCCCTGGTTCTTCCACTGCAGCCGGCGCAGCCGCGGATGGGATCCCGGGTGCGGGCGCTCTGGCCCCAGAACCAGGACCCGTCAGTGGCGGCCTGAAGCAGGCCCTAGCGCTGGCTGTTCGCCCAGAGACGGGTCGGCAGACCCCAGACGTAGATGAAGCCCTCGGCGGCGCGGTGATCGAACTGATCCCCGGCGTCGTAGGTGGCCATGTCAGGCACGTAGAGGCTGTTGGCGCTGCTGCGGCCGACGACGGTGGCGTTGCCCTTGTGCAGCTTCACCTTGACCGTGCCGTTGACGGTGCGCTGGGTGCGATCGATGAAGCCATCCAGCGCATCCTTCAACGGGCCGTACCAAAGGCCTTGGTAGACCACATCGGCCCACTGCTGCTCCAGCTGACGCTTGCTGCGCAGCACGTCCGCCGCCAGGGTCAGGCTCTCCAGTTCCTGGTGGGCCTTGATCAGCAGCAGCAAACCGGGGGTTTCGTAAATCTCACGGCTCTTGATCCCCACCACGCGGTTCTCGATCATGTCGAGACGGCCATAGCCGTGGCTGCCGGCCAGGGCATTGGCGCGGCGGATCAGGCTGACGGGATCCAGGCGCTCGCCATCGATGCTGACGGGATTGCCGTTCTCGAAGCCGATCTCCACCACCTGGGCCTGCTCCGGGGCCGCCTCCACGCTGACGGTGAGGGCATAGATCTCCTCAGGGGGTTCCACGTTGGGATCCTCCAGAGGTCCGGCCTCAATCGAGCGACCCAGCAGGTTGAGGTCGATCGAATAGGGCGACTTCTTGCTCACCGGGGAAGGGATCCCGCAACGCTCGCCGTAGGCGATCGTCTCCTCACGGCTCATGCCCCATTCCCGCGCCGGAGTCAGGACCTTCAAATCCGGCGCCAGGGCGCCGATCGCCACGTCGAAGCGCACCTGGTCGTTGCCCTTGCCCGTGCAGCCATGGGCCACGGCATCCGCACCGACTTCGCGGGCAATCTCCACCAGGCGGCGGGCGATCAGAGGACGCGCCAGGGCCGTGGAGAGGGGATAGCGACCTTCGTAGAGGGCGTTGGCCCGGATCGCCGGGAAGGCGAAATCACGGATGAACGGCTCGATCAGGTCACCCACGATCGACTGGCTAGCACCGGAGTCCAGAGCCTTCTGACGGATGGGCTCAAGCTCATCCCCCTGTCCCAGATCCGCAGCGAAGGTAATGACCTCCTCCACGCCCCACTCGTTCTTGAGATAGGGAATACAGACGCTGGTATCCACACCACCGGAATACGCCAGCACAGCCTTCTTGGCCCGGCCCATCAACGCTCTCCATGCGCGCAATCGATCGATTCTCCACTGTCGCGGTGGCGGATCATCTGGAAGGCCAGCCAACCGGCCATGCCCAAAGGCGGAACCAGCACCAGGGCCAAGGCCAGAACCGCTGCCAGCTCAGGCCGCGCGAGGGCCCAGGACTGCTCCAGCAGGGGCGTGCTCCAACGCTTCCCGGCCCAGACCAAGCCCGCACTGATGGCCAGGGCTGCACCCCAAGCCGGCCACAGCCGCCATGTCATAAGAGCCTTGGGGAGAGTCTCAGATAGGATGGCGGATTGGCGCCAGCTGGGTAGCTACGAACCCGGCAAACCTGTACACCGACGTCCGACGGGCCTCACGCGATGAGCAGCAACCTCAGCACCAGCCTCTCCCAGCTGGATGGCATTAACCCCTCGCTGACCCGTTACGGCCGCAGCGAACCCGCCCCGGTGCTGCCCCTGCGGGAAGAGCCCGACCTGTTGAGCTGGCTCGAGACCAGCGGCCGCCTGGTGGTCGATGAGGAAGCCGCCACCAGCGACGTCAGCACCGTGGAAGAAGAAGAACTCTCCGCACTGATGGGCGAGAAAGAGGACTACAAGGCCGACGACGAGCAAAACGAGGAAAACTGGGAGGACTGATTCCCCCCACCTCTGTGGTCTCCACCAGCAGGCTCATCGCCTCGATGCCCAGCAACAGCCGCCAACTGGCGCTGCTGCTGGGCTTATTGCTGCTTGGGGTCTCTGCCGGCTGCGACTGGTTCACGCGGACGCCGCAGCTCACCGTGCCCCTGCTCGTGGCCGCAGCGATCAGCGCGGTGGTCTGCGCCTGGGGTGTGCCGCGCCTGCGGAACCTCAAGCTGGGCCAGGTCATCCGCCAGGAGGGGCCGCAGAGCCACCTCAGCAAAGCGGGCACCCCGACCATGGGTGGACTGCTGGTGGTGCCTGTCGGCGTCCTGATCGGTGGGCTGATTGCCCCCAGCGACCTGCGCCTACCCGGAGTCGCGGCCATCACCCTGGCCTACATGGCCATCGGCGGATTCGATGACTGGCGCAGCTTGACCAAGCGCCACAACACCGGCCTCTCCCCCAGCGGCAAGCTGCTGCTGCAGGCCCTCAGCGCCGGCGGCTTCCTCGCTTGGGCCGCTTGGCATGAACTGATCACAGACAGCATCGCCCTGCCCCTGGGCTGGATCCTGCCGCTGGGCCTCTTGATCTGGCCCCTGGGATTGTTTGTCTTTCTGGCGGAGAGCAACGCCACCAACCTCACCGATGGCCTCGATGGCCTGGCGGCCGGATGCGGAGCCATCGTCTTCAGCGGCATGGGGGTCCAGCTGATGCTGAGGGGAAACCAGGGGGACCCCGCCCTGGCCGCCTTCTCCGCCGCCATGGCCGGCTGCTGGCTGGGCTTTCTGCTGTTCAATCGACACCCGGCACGGGTGTTCATGGGAGACACCGGCTCCCTGGCGATGGGCGCCGCCCTCGCGGCCGTCGCGCTGCTGAGCGACAGCCTTTGGGCCCTGCTCTTGATGGGGGGAATCTTCCTGGCGGAGTCCCTCTCGGTGATCGTTCAGGTCTGGGTCTTCAAAGCCACCAAAGGCCCCGATGGAGTCGGCAGGCGGGTCTTCCGCATGGCGCCCTTGCATCACCACTTCGAACTGGGCGGAGCAGCCGAACAGCAGGTTGTCGTTGGGTTCTGGCTGATCAGTGCTGCCCTGGCCGCCCTGGGGTTACTGCTGCTGGCCTGAGCCCGCTCGGTAGTAACGGCAGTAGCCAAGAACCGTGGAATAGGCGTTGTAGCGGCCAGGCTTCAGGCGCAATTGCTGCATCGCCTCGGCATCTGTCAGCTGCATCGAGGCCCAGCGGGCACAGACCTGGCGGTGGTCCACCCAGAACCAGGCCACCACGGCAGCAAGGGTCCCCAAGAGCAACAGCACGAGCCAAGGCCAGCGCTGACTCATGCGGCCACGTCCCAATCGCGAGGCTGCTCCAGATCGGAGCGCTGCGGATCCAGGGTTCGAGGCGAGAAGCCCACGACCTGGGAATAGCCCGGCTGACGCAGTCGCTCCCGCTTGGCTGCCCGCTGGACGGCCGCGGAGTAATAGGAGTAGCCCATGAAAGCCGCCGAAGCAGCGACCATCACGGCAGGAAGATGGATCAGGATCTCCATCAACTCAAACCGCTTGCCAACGCTTTGGAGTGGGCATTGCTTTGCTTTGCCGCCAAACCAAGAAGTTCGGTCTTAATCGTTACGCAAGCCAGGCAGGTTGTCCAGGGCGATCAGAACTATTGGGCCTGCAGCGCAGGCATTGCTTCATCCGCCTCTGTGTTGTTCACAGGGGGCGGACCATCCCCGAGCCAGGTACACATCACCACCCCAAGGGCCAGCAACAGGATCAACACGATCAAGCGCACAGCGCGGCCCGTTGAAGTCATGGCCAAACGGTTGTTTTGATCACCCAACCCTGTCAGCGGGAGCCCACAGAGAGCGCAGAGCGTTACAAGAGCAACAGTTCAAAGCCTTGAGGCAGCGCATCATTCACCCACGACCTTCGGGTCGGGCAAGGGAGATTCTCAAGGGGGTGTGGCAACCCCCTTTTTTATTGGCCAGGCGCAAGCTGCCGAGGACGCCTACGGTCAAGTCAGCACTCCTGAGCCATGGCCTACTTCAC
>NZ_JAFMKL010000088.1:0-6780 GCF_017852955.1 Vulcanococcus sp. DEBay_Sum22DG08_74 | reverse complement strand
GCAAAGCTGCTGACCTGCCCCAAGAGCGCCCCAGCGCCGCGGGGAACGAGCCCGGCATCGACGACGGTCCGAGGGGCCTCGAGTTCCGAGCTCGATCGCTCCATCGCCGGGCGCTGGAACTGGGCCGGCAGCCGCAGGCCATGGGGCGGAGCGTGGGGTAACTCCAGCACTCCTGCCCAACTGCTGCACAGCGCCTCAGGCCAGGCAGGCCAAAGGCTGCGGCAGCCCGCACCGGCTGCCAAGACCGCCTGGGGACTGGAGTGGGCCGAACCATCGCTGCAACGCACCAGCCACTCCCCTTGCTGACGCTCAAGGCTCAGCGCCTCAGCGGAGACGTAACGGACGCCGGCCTGCTTCAGCAGCTCAGGAAGGTACGCATGGAAACGCTCTGTATCCACCTGGGATCCCGGCAAGGGCAAGAGACGCGCCCAGGGCTTGCCACCGTGGAGATGGATGCGCGCGCTGGACCAGCCGAGATCGCCATAGCGGCGTTGCAGATCGCGCCAGAGGCCAGCGGCCTTGGCAGAGCGGATCGCAAGAGCTGAGGTGCCCAGCGGCCAACCCGGGATCACCCCGTAGCTCCACTCCGTCGCCGAGGGCTGCTGGCCGGCGATCAGACAAACATCAACGCCGCGCTCCCGCAGGGCGAGGGCCAGCAGTCCACCCGCCAGGCCCCCGCCAACGATCAGCACTCGATCAGATCCGCAGGGTGAAGGAGGTGATCACCTGATGGAACAGGCCCTTGACCTTCGGCCAGCGCATCTCGTTGGTGCTGGCGGCAAAGGTGTAGAGCCGACCGCGGTCCACGACGACCGTCGCCAGCTCATGGCGATCACGGTCGGGAAGGTGAACGGCGTACTCCAAGTCGTAGAAGGTGCGCCCGCCGTCCTCACGCTCAGAGGCCTCCACCAGTTCCGCCTCGCGGCCGCTGCCGTCCGGGGCGATCACGACGCGGCGCAGCTTCTCGCCCACCGCCACCGCACTACCAAGGTTCTCCAGGCTGTTGGTCTCATTCACATCCGAGACCACCAGGCTGAGGGTTTCATCGGCATTGATCAGGTCGTGGAAGACCACCTGGGGGCCCTCGGTGACCTGCACCCGGGTCCAGCCCGTCGGATAGAGGAAGGCGTAGCGCCCATCCGAGCTTTGGAAGGAGTTGAGACCGGCCGCGACCGCACTGCAGCTCACCAGCACCAGCACCAAGCCAAGGGCCAGGAACGAACGCAGTCCTCGGGAGATCCAGCGGGTCAGCACGGCCATTGATCAGCGCTTCAGCGCAGCCATTCTCACGCGCCGCCGCAGGTCTTGCGGTTCCTCTTAGATTCTCGCCAGTTGCCTCAAGGGATCTGAGCGGCTTCACCAGACCCCTGGCACGGCTGATTGATCAGTTCGAGCGGCTTCCCGGCATCGGGCCCCGCACGGCCCAGCGCCTGGCGCTGCACCTGTTGAACCAACCCAGCGAGCAAATCCAGGCGTTCGCCGATGCGCTGCTGGCCGCCCGCAGCCAGGTGGGTCAGTGCCAGCGCTGCTTTCACCTCTCGGCTGACCCCCTCTGCGAGATCTGCCGCAACGAAGAACGCAGCACCGGAGTGCTCTGCGTGGTCGCGGATTCCCGTGACCTGCTGGCCCTCGAGCGCACCCGCGAGTTCAAGGGGAGCTATCACGTGCTCGGCGGGCTGATCTCGCCCATGGATGGCATCGGCCCAGAGCTGCTGCACATCCAGCCGCTGGTGGAGCGGGTGGATCGCGACGGCATCAGCGAAGTGATCCTGGCCCTCACCCCAAGCGTCGAGGGGGACACCACCAGCCTCTATCTGGCCCGCCTGCTCAAACCGTTCACCCAGGTCAGCCGCATCGCCTACGGGCTGCCGGTGGGCAGCGAACTGGAGTACGCCGATGAGGTCACCCTGGCGCGGGCCCTCGAGGGGCGGCGGCGGATGGAGTGAGCGCATGAGCCGCTACAGCCAGATCCCACCCAAGGAGCGCCTGCCCGACTGGATCCGTACTCCCATTGGTGCGGCCAGCGCCCTGGAGTCGGTCCAGGCCGTGGTCAAGCAGCAACGGCTCCACACCATCTGCGAGGAGGGCCGCTGCCCCAATCGGGGGGAGTGCTACGCCTCCGGAACCGCGACGTTCTTGCTGGGCGGATCGATCTGCACCCGCAGCTGCGCCTTCTGCCAGGTGGACAAGGGACAGGCGCCGGAGCCCCTCGATGACCAGGAAGCCGAGCGCGTGGCTGAGGCCGTCGAGACCCTGGGACTGCGCTATGTGGTCCTGACCTCCGTCGCCAGGGATGACCAGAGCGACCACGGCGCGGCGCTGTTCACCCGGGCCATGGCCGCCATCCGGGCCCGCAATCCACTGATCGCCATCGAGGTGCTCACCCCCGACTTCTGGGGGGGCCACCGCGAGGAAGCCGAGGCGATCACGGCCCAACGCCAACGGCTGCAGACGGTCCTCTCGGCAGCGCCCGTCTGCTTCAACCACAACCTCGAGACGGTGGAGCGTCTCCAGGGGGAGGTCAGGCGTGGGGCCACCTACAGCCGCTCCCTCGGCCTTCTGGCAGCCGCCCGCGAGCTAGCGCCAGAGATCCCCACCAAGAGCGGGCTGATGCTCGGTCTGGGTGAAGGCTTCGAGGAGGTGGTCGAGGCGATGCGCGATCTCCGCGCGGTGGACTGCCAGCGGCTGACCATCGGCCAATACCTCAGGCCCTCCCTGGCCCATCTCCCGGTGGATCGCTACTGGACGCCCGAGGAGTTCGAGGAACTCGGGAGCATCGCCAAGGGGCTGGGCTTCAGCGACGTGCGCTCCGGCCCCTTAGTGCGCAGCAGCTATCACGCCGGTGAGCAGAGCTAGCTAGCTGGCTTGATGGCGATCCTCCTGGCGCAATTCCAGGGCCAAGAAATAGTTCAAGAAGGTTCGGATCAACGCCACCGCACCCAGCTGAATCAGGGCATTGGGCTCGCGGCTGATCGTGGTCAAGACCACATCAGCCCCGAGCTGAAACTCCAGCGCCAGGGCGACCCAGGAGCCAAAGGTCACCCGGGCCATCGTCACCGGCCCGCGTTGGATCAGATGGGGCGGAATTTCCCGCAGCCGCAACTTGCGCGCCCCACTGAGAACGGCCACCAGGCCAATCGCGACGGAAATCAGCGAGAGGAACTCCAGCAACTGGCGAAGCGCTTGGGCCGAATGACTCAGCAGCAGCTCCATCCCATGCAAATCCATCGCCTGAGATCCCTAGGTGCTGCCGGCAGTGTGGCGCGTGCGACCGGGCAACACCAGCAACCCACCCTCGGGTTCGCCATAGATCTCTGCCGCGGCCGACTGGGCGATGCGCTGGGCGGCTAGGGCACAGACCGCTGCATCAATCCAATCGATGCCGCTCAAGCCATCGAGCGCAAGACCGAAGCGCTCCAGCAGCGCTGAACGTTGCTCCAGCTTCAGCGCTGCCTTGACCTCAATCTCTGGCGAGAGGGCGACGGTGATGCCGTGGGGAAAACTCTCAAAACAGCAGCGCCTGGCCAGCGCTTGTTCATCACGGGCGATCGGCACCCCGAACCGCTGCAGAGCTTGGTAGAGGGCCTCGCCGCGCAGCATCCAGCCATAGAAGTTGCTGCGGCTCGCCAGCGCCGCCTCCCGCGTCGGAGTCGCAAAGCAATGCACCCCCTTGGCCAAGAGCTGGCGTTCGCACAGGCGCGAGCGTTCGCCAGGCAGGGCCCAGCCGCAGGGAGCGTCAATCGCGATCCGCTCGGCCCGGAGACACCAGCCCGCCAACGCCTCTGCATCAGAGATGTTGAGCTGATCCACCACGCGGCGGCCCTCAAGCAAAACCGCGTGGAAGCCCTTACGGGCACCGCCCACATCAATGCCGGCGACGATCACAGCCGGCGGCTCACCCGCTCCAGCCCCTGGGCGATATCCCCAGACATCAGCAGTCCCGCCCCACCCCAGACCAAGCGCAGGGGCAGATCCAAGGCCGCGGCCCCCACCTCCCGAGTCGGCTCAAACCCCAGCTGGCGGAAGTAACGAACAAGGCGGCGGTGCTGCTGATCGTTGTCGCGGATCGCCAGCAGACGGGCACGGCGGCAGGGGGTGGCCTCCAGGGCCCAGGCAAAGGTGGCCGCCCAGATCAGGGCACCCACTCCCTGGGTGTCCGCCCCCTGAACGCGCATCGTGTCGAGTTGCAGACCATGGGGCAGCGGCAGCGCCCAGCCCTTGAGCTCACCCAGCAAGACAGGCGCCTGCCCCTGCCGCGGCCTGGCCACCACCACCCTCAGGGTCCTGACCGCCAAGACCTGCTTGACCTGCAGCCGCAGCAGCAGCCCCCGCGCCGCGGCCCGTTGCTCGATCTCCGCCAAAGACAACGACCCAGCCATCGCTACCAACGCTCCACCAGACAGACCGCATCCAAAGGCAAGGCGCCGTAGACATGAGGGAAGAGCTCCTCGCTGCCGGGGGCTGCTTCGGGGCGAACCTCGAGGCCATGGGCCGCCAGGCGCGTCGGATCGATCACCAACAGCCGGAGGTCCTCGAGATCGGCGTAGAAGCGCTGGTGGGTGGCCTCCAGCTGATGGGCATAGCTGGCGTGGATGAACCCCACCTGATCGAGGCTCTGCCCCCGGGTTGAGATCCGGTACTCACCCTGCTGGCGGGCCTGCTGCCAGTCCGCAGCCAAGGCCAGGTGATAGAGCCAACGCGGTGATCTCCAGCAGCGGCGCTCCGCCCAGGGGGACTCCATCACCTGCTGAAACAGCGGGGCGTTCTCAAAACGCGCCAGCCACTCCCGCAGACCATCCAGCCCTGGCTCCCCGTCAAAGCCCTCTGGATCTGCCAAGCGGAATTGACGCACAAACGGCAGCAGGGCCCAGTCCGCGAGCCTCGCCCGCGCGCCCAGCAGCCACCCCCCAGGCTGAAGGCGCTGCTCCCACTCGCGCAGGATCGCCAGGGCAGCCGAGCGGTCCTCCGGGCGGTCGACATCGGCGTAGCGATCGGGGTACTTGAAGCGATCTAAGTGCCGCTTAAAGGGACCATCGTTCTGAGCCAGCAAGGCCGCGGCCTCGGCCCTATCTCCTTCCAACCAACCCAGGGGGTCGCTCTGCTCTAGAGCCCAGCGCATGATCTCCAGGCTCTCCTCGAGCACCGGACCACCCGGCTCCACCAAGACCGGCACGGTTCCCTTTGGCGAAGCCTCCAGCAGCTCCGGAGCCTTGGCCTTCAGGGCCACCTCCCGCAGCTCCACCTCCAGGCCCGCCGCGGCCAGGGCCAGGCGAGCGCGCATCGCGTAGGGGCAGCGGCGAAAGCTGTAGAGAACCGGACCCATGCGCCCTAGCCGAGATGCCGCTGTCCGCGCTCCCGGGCCAGCTGCATCTGACGCTGGCGTTCAGCAAAGCGCTGGCGATCGCTGTCCGTAAAGCGCTCAATGCAGTGGGGACAGCTGATGCCTTCGCGGTAGCTCGGCTGCAGGCGCTGCTCAGGGGAGACGGGTAGGCCGCAGGCATGGCAGAGGCTGTAGCTGCCGGGCTCGAGCTGGTGGTTCACGCTCACCCGCTGGTCAAAGACGTAGCACTCCCCTTGCCAGCTGCTGTCCTCCTCGGGGATCTCCTCGAGGTAACGCAGGATCCCGCCCTGCAGGTGATGCACATTCTCAAAGCCCTGCTGCAGCAGATAGGCCGTGCTCTTCTCGCAGCGAATCCCGCCTGTACAGAACATGGCGATTGCCTTCGGTTGCCTCTGCTCCACCAGGGGCCGCAGGGTCTCCTCCACCCAGGCGGGGAACTCGCGAAAGCTGTCGGTGCCGGGATCGATCGCGCCGGTGAAGCTGCCCACCTCCACTTCGTAGCGGTTGCGGGTGTCCACCACCAAGGTCTCTGGATCGGCAATCAGCGCATCCCACTGCTGCGGCGGGACATAGGTCCCCACCTGCTCAGCCGGCTTCACCGTGGGGCAGCCCATGGTGACGATCTCGCGCTTGAGCCGGACCTTGAGCCGATGGAAGGTCTGCTGCTCAGCGCGGCTGAACTTGGCCTCCAGCCCCCCGAGTCCGGGCAACTGGCGCAGCCGCTCCAGCACGGCCTGAACGCCTGCGTCTGGACCGCTGATGGTGCCGTTGACCCCTTCTTCAGCCAGCAGGATCGTGCCGAGGACCGCTTCTTGCTCGGCCAAAGCCCTGAGCTCCTGCTGCAACCCAGGCAGGTCCTCCATGGCGGTGAAGCCATAGAAGGCCATCACCAAGGCGCTCACGCCGGCACCTGCTCCTGCCAGGGGTTCACGCCCGCCAGGGCCAACAACTGTTGGTCGGCCTCCACATCGGGATTCCCCGTGGTGAGCAGGGTCTCGCCATAGAAGATCGAATCCGCACCCGCCAGTAGGCAGAGGACTTGCCCCTCGCGGCTCATGGTTTCGCGGCCAGCGCTGAGGCGCACGCGGCTATGGGGCATCAGGATCCGGGCCACCGCCACCATCCGCACCAGATCAAGGGGGTCCACAGCGGGCTGCTCCTCCAGGGGGGTGCCCTCCACCGCCACCAGGGCGTTGATCGGCACGCTCTCGGGATGGGGGTTCATCGAAGCCAGCACCTGCAGTAGCGAGGCGCGGTCGGTGAGGCTCTCGCCCATGCCGATGATGCCGCCGCAGCACATCGAGATGCCTGCCTTGCGCACCCGAGCCAAGGTCTCGAGGCGCTCTTCGTAGGTGCGTGTGGTGATGATCCGGTCGTAGTGCTCTGGGCTGGTGTCGAGGTTGTGGTTGTAGGAGGTCAGGCCTGCCTCGGCCAGGCGG
>NZ_JAFMKL010000087.1:0-6844 GCF_017852955.1 Vulcanococcus sp. DEBay_Sum22DG08_74 | reverse complement strand
CCTGATCGGGCTCCATCATCGTGAGATTGAGGATCACGGTCTTGCGCTCACGCAGGGCCTGGATCGCGCGAGGCATCTCGTCGAAGCTGCGGGGCTCCATCAAGGTGACCTCAGCCGCCGAGGTGGAGATGCCGGGCATGCCAATCACATTGCTCCCAGCGAAGGGATCAACGGAATCGAAATCGCTGGTCAGAGCGAGTGCACCAGAGGGGGTCGAACCACTGGTTTCAGGCATGTCGCCCTGGTCGTAATCGAGATCGTCGTCCTCATAACCGTCGAGGTAATCGTCTCCTGAAACAACTGCACGCAGGCGGGAGAACAACGACACCGTGAAACCTCGGATTTGGCTTTCAACCTAGATAGCGTCCCATGTGAGCGGTGACAAGGGTTTCAGCGGATCATTGTTGGCTTTCATGCCGGTTTCAAAGCTTCGGACCAAAGAGGGCTGAACCCACCCGGACCCAGGTGCTCCCAGCGGCGGCCGCCTCGGGCCAATCACCGCTCATTCCCATCGACAATTCGGCCAGACCCAGGCGCTTGGCCAGAGCCGAACACTCCGCAAATAACGCCTTCCGCTCTGCCCCCTCCACCTCCAGGGGAGCCATGGTCATCAGACCGACAATCCGCAGGTGCGGCAGCTGCTGGAGCCGCGGCCATTCCCGCTCCAATTCCTCAACGGAGAGGCCCCCTTTGTTGGGATCGGGGCGCAGCTTGACCTGAAGAAAGATGGAGGGCAGCAGCCCTTCCTCTCCTGCAATCCGCGAGATCCGCTCGGCCAGGCTCAAGGAGTCCACGGAGTGAATCACGCTGAATTGCTTCAGCACCGGCCGCACCTTGTTGGCCTGCAGACGGCCGATGAAGTGCCAATCCAGGTCAACGCAATCGGCCAGTTCCTGCTGCTTCGCCGTGGCCTCCTGCAGGCGGCTTTCACCAAAGCTGCGTTGCCCGGCTTGCGCCAACGCGCGAATGCTGCTGGCGGGGTGACCCTTGCTCACCGCAAGCAAGCGGGTGTGGGAGGGCAACTGTGCAGACAAGGCTGCAAGACGATCTGCAGCAGGGGAAGTGCCCAACAGTTAGAGGCCCAACGGCTAGATGAAGGTCTTGTCGAACAATTGTCGCCAGCTGGCATGCACCTCGGGACCTTCTCGGCGGGCGCGATTGAGATTTTGCTCGGCTAGATGGCGGGCATCCATCAAGGGGATGACCTCAAATTCGACGCTGCGGCCCTGCACCATGACCAGAAAAAACATCCTCTGGGCGTAGAGGGTCGCGTAGACCTCGCGGCCATCGCCCGTCTCTGCGACGCGATAGAGCAAGCCAAAGGTGGGGTGATTGAGATAGCGCTCGTTGCTCACACGCCAAGGTCGGCCAACCGTCTATCAAAGCGCACCGAAGCGCCAGCGCAGCACCAGAACGGCAAGCAAGCCCATCCAGCCGAAGGCCTGAAGCACGGGGGCCCGAAGCCTGGAGCGCAGGAGTTGTGAGGGGGCCATCCACTGACCGCCCCGGGCCAACAGGGCCTCCGCCCCCTGCTCCGCCCTCAACAAAACGTTGGCCAGCAAACGCTCCCCCAAGGCCAGGACTAGGCCCACTGACGCCTGAAAGCCCAAGCGCCGCAGGTTGACCGAACGGGTGGCGAGGGAGCGCAGGAGGTTCTGGAACTCCTCTTGAACCAGCGGCAGAAAACGCAGAGCCAGCAGCAAGGTGAAGCCCAGCCGCTCCACGGGAACCCCCAGGCGACCCAGGGGAGCGATGCACCAACTCAGGCCCCAGACCAACTCCTCCGGTGGGGTGGTCAGCAGCAGCAGGTTGGCGCTGTGAATCACCGTGAACAGGAGCGTGGCGCTGTTGATCCCCAACTCCGCCGAGCGGCGGGTCACCACCAACGGACCCAGCGGCAGGGGGCCCAGTTGCACCGGACCCAGCCGCAGCAACTCCCAACGCAGTCCCTGCTGATCGGAGCCCAACTCCAATTCCTGGGGAGGACGATTCAAGGAGGCAGGCGCCAGGGATCCCGTCGGCAGGGTCGTCGCCAGGGCTCCCACCAACACCGAGAGGACCAGAAGCAAGGGAAGGGTGCGGCGCCAGAGGCGCCAGGGCAGCCCACTGCAGGCGGTGAACAGCAGCAACAGACCCACCAGGGCCAGCCGCCACCAGGGTCCAGCCAGGATCGGGGTGAGAAGAAACGCCACCGTCCAGGCCAGCTTCAGGCGGGCATCGAGAAGCCGCAGCCAGCTGCTGGTTCCATCGACGTACTGGCCGATGGGGATCTGCCGCAACCAATCCATCAGGGCTGAAGCCGGCTCAGGCCCTCAGCGTCCCCTGGCCTGCTGCCGCGCCAGATCCCGCTCCGCATCGCGCTGCTGCTTGCCGCGCCAGAACAACTTGAGCGGCGACCCCTCAAAGCCCAGACCCTCACGGATTTGCCGTTCGACGTAGCGACGGTAGGTGTCCCCAAACAACTTCGGGTCGTTGACGAACAGGGTGAAGCTTGGGGGGCGGACGGCCACCTGGGTGCCGTAGTAAATCCGGCCCTGACGTCCGCCGCGACTGGTGGGCGGAGAGCGCCAACTGACCGCTTCTCTGAGCACCTCATTGACGACCGAGGTGCTGACGCGGCGGCGATGCTGCTCCACAGCAACGGCCGCGATCGCAAAGATGCTTTCCACCCGCTGACCGGTCAGCGCCGAGGTGAAGAGCATCGGAGCCCAGTCCAGGAAATAGAGCTTGGCCCGCAGCTCTTTTTCCATGGCCGGCATGGTGTGGCTGTCTTTTTCGATGGCGTCCCACTTGTTGACCACGACCACGCAGGCCCGCCCCTCTTCTTCAATGCGGCCCGCGAGGCGTTGATCCTGCTCGGTGACGCCATCGAGGGCATCGATCACCAGCACGCAGACATCGGAGCGCTCGATCGCCTTGAAGCTGCGGTTGATGCCGAAATACTCCGGCCCGTAATTCACCGAACGGCGGCGGCGAATACCGGCGGTATCCAGCAATTTCCAGGGCTTCCCTTCCCGCTCGATCGAGGTGTCGATCGTGTCGCGGGTGGTGCCGCGAATCGGACTGACAATGGCCCGCTTCTCGCCGCAGACCGCGTTCAGCAGGCTGGACTTGCCGACATTGGGACGGCCCACGATGGCCATCTGGATGGGCTCCTCCCCCTCCAACTCCTCGGCGGCAGGCAGGTGGTCCACCATCCGATCGAGCAGATCGCCGGTCCCAGCGCCGTGAATGGCGGAGATCGGAAAGGGCTCACCGAGTCCCAGGCTCCAGAACTCGGCGGCCATGGCGAGGCCCGCCTCAGGGGACTCGCATTTGTTGACCGCCAGAAGCACCGGAACGTTGTGCCCCCGCAGCCACTCGGCGATGGACTCATCTGCAGCCGTCAGCCCCTGCTGGCCATCGGCGATCACCACCGCAACTGAGGCCTCGGAGAGGGCGAGGTTCGCCTGCTCACGAATTTCCGGCAGGAATTCGCTGTCGTCGTCGAAGACCAGACCACCGGTGTCGACCACCTTGAAATGGCGATCCCGCCAATAGCCCTGCTGATAGGTGCGATCGCGGGTCACACCGGGTTCGTCGTGAACGATGGCCTCGCGACTACGGCAGAGGCGGTTCACAAGGGTGGATTTGCCCACGTTGGGGCGGCCAATAATGGCAACGACGGGCAACGCCAAAGAGTTATCGCAACAACTGCCGTAATCCGACCCTACAGGCCGGCAGAAGCGAAAATCTTTCCGCCAGTCTCAAAGCGAGACCAGGCGAGTCTCGCTAGAGGAAGGGTGTTCTGTCCCCCGCCCGACGGCGGTCTCCCGCGATGGTGGAACTGATTGCCTCGATCGTGGTCGATCTCTCCGACCAGAAGCTCTACGTCTACAACCAACAACAAGAGCTCGTTCGCACGGTGCTGGTGAGCACTGGCAAAGGCTCCACTCCCACACCGATGGGTGTTGGCCAGGTCTACGACAAGTACCAGAGCGTGACCATGCGCGGCCGGGGCTATGTCGCGCCCAACGTGCCCTGGGCGATGTGCATCACCCAGAACGGAATGATCTGCATGCACGGAGCCCCCTGGCAGGAGCAGGCCAATGAGGCCTTTGGCGTGCCCCGCAGCCACGGCTGCATTCGGATCCCCAGCCCCCATGCCCGCTGGCTGTTTGAGAACACACCCAAGGGAACACCCGTCAGCATCCAGGCCTGAGCCATGCGGGGAGGGCCTTCAAGCCAGATCCTGCAGCTCCTGAGCCTGGAGCTGTTGATCGTGGGCCTGTGGGTCCTGGCCCTCCCTGCCCATCAGGCCCCCGCGAGCCCGGGGATCAGCCAATCGGCAGGTCGCCTGGATGCCCCTGGACCGGATCGGCCGGTTGCTCCAACAAAGGAGGCATCGGACCGCTAGCAGGCAGGGGTTCGCCCCGCTCCGCCAGGTGGGCCAGCAGCCAGTTCACGGCGGTGGCCCGGCGGGTGCGGCGGGGATAGAGGCCGCCAATCCGGTAGCCGCCAAAGCCCAGCTGCTCCTTCAGCAGCTGCTTGTAGGGCTTGGGAACCGACCGGGTCAGGGCCACGCTGGCTGGACGCTCGGCAATGAACTGGGGCTCGATTGGAAAGGACTCCCGCCAGCTGGCCTCCGTCGCCGGGCCGGCGCTCCAAACCCCCTCGCCGTTTGGCTCGTATCCCAGGCGCGGCCAGATCAACTCACACACAAAACGATCGTTGGTGCGGTCCTCCAGCACCGCTTCCAGCAGCGCCCTGCTGAGGGGGTAGGGAATGGGCATCGACCTGGAGTCCGAGAATCGGATCACCATGATCACGCCCGCCACCACCACCGAAGCGATTCAGCTGTCCGGCCAGGGCACACCGCGCCTGCTGCGCTGCCGCGCCCTGCAGTCGCCCTTGGCGGGTGTGAGCGATCGCATCTTCCGCGGGCTGGTGCGGCGCTGGGCGCCCGATGCCCTGCTGTTCACCGAGATGGTCAACGCCACGAGCCTGGAGCTGGGCCATGGCCTGCAAAAGGTCGAGGAGCTGGCCCTCGAGCAGGGGCCCATCGGCGTTCAGCTGTTTGATCACCGGCCCCAGTCGATGGCCGATGCAGCCCGCAGGGCGGAGGCCGCCGGGGCCTTCCTGATCGACATCAACATGGGCTGCCCGGTCAAAAAGATCGCCAAAAAAGGGGGCGGCAGCGGCCTGATCCGCGAACCCGATCTGGCCAGCCGCATCGTGGAGACGGTCTCTGCGGCCGTCTCGATCCCAGTCACCGTGAAGACCCGACTGGGCTGGTGCGGCAGTGACCTCGACCCGGTGGCCTGGTGCCGTCAACTGGAGAGCGCCGGGGCCCAGCTGCTCACCCTCCATGGCCGCACCCGGGAACAGGGCTTCAAAGGAAGCGCCGATTGGCAAGCCATCGCCGCTGTCAAACACGCCCTGGCGATCCCTGTGATTGCCAACGGCGACATCAACTCCGCCGCCGATGCCCTGCGCTGCCTGGAGCAAACCGGCGCCGATGGGGTGATGGTGGGGCGGGGAAGCATGGGGGCCCCCTGGCTCGTCGGCCAAATCGATGCGGCCCTCAGCGGCCGGCCGATCCCAGAGGCCCCCTCAGCGCTTGAGCGGGTGCTGCTCGCCAAGGAACAACTCCAGGCCCTGGTGGCCGCCAAGGGCGACCACGGGCTACTGATCGCCCGCAAACACATGGGCTGGACCTGCAATGGGTTCACGGGCGCCCCGCAACTGCGGCACGCCCTGATGCGGGCGCCCACGCCCGCCGAAGCCATCGCACTGCTGGATCAAACCGCCGCGGCCCTCGCCAGCTAGTAAGCGCCGATCTGCAGCAGGTCCCGGGTGCCGCTGACCCCCTGCACGGCAAACAACAGGAGGATCAGCACATTGGCGCTGATGTGCAGCTGCCGCAGCCGAGGGTTGCGCTTGATCTCCGGCCGCGCCGAGAGCGTGAACAGCATCAGACCGCTCAGCAGAACGCCCGCCCAGTAGTGGGAGCTCCAGAACCCGGCGCCGAATGGATTGTCGGAGAGACGCCAGATCTCAGCCTGACTGCCCAGGCCCAGGACTCCGGCCCAGCAGAGCAGCGCAAAACTCGCCCGCCAGATCGCCCGGTGCACCCGCAGCAGAGCCGCCAGGGCCACCAGGGTCCCGGCCGACACCAGCAGCAGGAGCCCGTAGCGGCCGGCGCCGCCGCTGAAGTCCGCACCGGCCTCCAGATAGGCCTTGCTGAACGAATAGACGATGGCAATCAGCACCGCCACGACCACCCCAACCGTCAGCCAAAGGCCGTGGTCGGCGTGCTCCTGCGGCACCGGTTCGGGCTGCTTGGTGATGCCCAGGCGCTTCTCGCGCACCAGCAGGCCCAGACGAACCGTCGCCCCCATCAGGGGATAGACGAACAGGATCACCAGCACCGGGTGGAGCAGGGCAAACCAGTCAATGGCGCTCATGGCAACAGCTCCTCTAGGGCAGAACCTTGGGCCAACCCTGACGGATCAGCAACAGTGAAAAGTAGGGCTGCTCGTCCGCCGGGATCGAATCGGCCGGGGCCAAGAGCTGATCGGGCCAGCCCACCCGCTGGGCAAACAGGCTGCCGCCGAGCAGACCGCGACGCTCCAGGAGCGGTTGCACCCAGCGCCAGCGGCGGCCCAATTTGAGCAGGGCCAACACCACCTCTTGATGGCGCGCCCAATCCAAGAGAGCCTCCAGGGCCTCTGGATCCTCAGGCGTGGGGCGAATCATCAGACCCTCCTGCTGCAGGGCCAGGGGCCAGGGGAAGCCTTGGGCCGAAGCGGCCGCCGCAGCCGCCGCGGCCGCGGTAATCCCAGGGATCACAGCCACAGGCACC
>NZ_JAFMKL010000086.1:0-6872 GCF_017852955.1 Vulcanococcus sp. DEBay_Sum22DG08_74 | reverse complement strand
ACCTCGCCGGGCAAGACCGTGGAGGGGGCCCTGGGCGGGCTGATCTGCTCGATGCTGCTCGGGGCTCTGTTTGGGGTGCTGCTGGGCTGGAACTGGGGCTGGGCGATTGGTGCCCTGCTCGGGGCGACGGTCACGGTCTTTGCCTTGGTGGGGGACCTGACGGAATCGATGATGAAGCGCGATGCCGGCGTCAAGGATTCGGGCGATTTCCTGCCCGGCCATGGCGGCATCCTCGATCGCATCGATAGCTATCTGTTCATCCCGGCGGTGTTTTTCACCGTGGTGACCTTCCTGGCCTAGGGGCTGACCGTCGCTCTGCCGCTGACCAGCAGCCGGCCGGACTGCAGCTCCGCCCGTTCGATGGTGATGTTGGGGTCTCCGGGCAGGGCATAGCGCTGGGGGCCGTCGCTCTGCTGCAGGACAACGCAGCCAGCCTCCGCCCGCGGCTGGGTCGCCATCTCCCGGCCCTGGGCGCGCACCAGCAGCTGGTCGCCTGCGATCGTCAACTCCTGCAGCGGCGTCAGCCCCAGTAGCGCCTCGCTGATCTGATCGCCAAGGCCGCGCCAATGGGCGCTGCTAAACGAGCGGCTCAGGCCAGGGCCACTGAATTCGGCGCTGCCCGTCACGCTGAAGGATTGATCCAGCTGCAGGGACTGCCCCTTCATGAGCCGGCCGATCTGGACGCTGATCGCGCCGCTGCGCAGCTCCACCCGCTCGATCTCAAGGGCACTGAAGATCGCCTTGCGGGCCACCAGGCTGACCCCCTCGAGGCGTCCCCGCAGCAGGGCCAGGGTGGAGCCGTGCAGCTGGAGCTCGAGCTGATCGACGGACTCGCATTGCTGGCGAATCCAGAACTGCAGACCACTGGCCAGCAGCTGCAGAACGGGATCAGCCATGCCAGGTGCGCACCACGGTGTCGGGCTGATCGATGTGGGGCAGATGCCCGCAATCGCTCAGCTCGGTGATGCGCTCTCCTAACAGAACTGCGGCGTCGGCCTTGGCTTTGCCCTGCAGGATCCGGTCATTGGCGCCCCAGAGCACCTGCAGTCTCTGCTGCGGCAGCGGCAACCCGCAGCCCCCGAAGCCACCACTGCCGGCAAAGGCCGCCAGGGCGGGGGCCCAGTTGGGGCAGCGCAGATGGATCGAGGCGATCTCCAGCTCGGCGGGCCCGACATCACGGTCGGGTTGGGCAAAGGCACTGCGGCAGAGCCCGCGCCGAATCGCCGGCAGGGCCAAAAAGCGAGCGCCCAGTTGGTTGAGCAGGGGCGGGACCGGCATGGGTTTTCCCGTCAGCCCCGCTGGGGCAAGCAGCAGCAAGCGATCGATCTGATCCGGGCGCCGGCGGGCCAATTCCACGGCCGCCGATCCGCCCATGGAGGCACCAATCAGGCCGACCCGCTGGGCGCCACTGCGCTCGAGGACCGCATCGAGCACGGCTTCCAGATGGCGCAGCACCCCCGCAGGGCTGTAGTCGCCCCCCTGGGGCCTGGGGCAGAAGCCAAAGCCGTAGAGGTCGGGGATAAACAGCTGGGCGTGGCCTGAGAGCAGCGGGCTGAGCCGCCGAAACTCCAGATGGGAGCTGTCAAAGCCATGCAGCAGCAGCACCGGCGCTCCAGAGCCCAGGACCGCCACGGGCCAGGGTTCACGGGTTTGGTCGCAGGCGCTCGGCAGGTCCCACCACTGCACCGCCCGTGCGATGGCCTGTCCTTTGGGATCCAGCAGGGTTTTGGCGGCGCGCTCCAGCAGCTGCCGCTGATCCAGGTGCTCAGGCATCCACGCTGCTCAGGGCGGCGGTGGTGCTGACCAGGGCCGCCAGGACATCGGCTGGACCGACGCTGAAGGGCAGGTGATGGAGATCTGAGCCGGGCCTGCAGGCAAACTCCGCCACCTCCTGGAGCTCCGCGAGGCTGGCCTGGGCGAGCCCGAGGTCTTTCAGGCTGACGGGCAGCGCGAGTCGTTGGAAGAAGGGCAGCAGTTGCCGCCTGGCCTGGGCCGCCAGCTGGCTACCGCCGACGCTTTCCTCCAGGCGCAGTTGCACCAGGATTCCAAAGCCCACCTTCTCCCCGTGGAGTTGGCCGTGGCTGGCCTCCAGTTGGGTCAGGCCGTTGTGGACCGCATGGGCGGCGACGGTGCGGCAGCGGGCGCCGCCAATTCCTCCGATCAGGCCGGCCGTCAGGCCGCTGGCTTCCGCCACGCGCACCCAGGCCTCGCCGCCGACCTCCCCGAGGGCCTGCTCGGCCTCCAGCAGCAGTTGATCCCGCAGCACCCGGGCCTGTTGCACGGCCTGTTGCACTAGGCCATCGCGGCTGGCGCCGCTGCTGACGGAGGCCTCGTACCACTTGGCCATGGCATCGGCGATGCCGCTGGCCAGGGTGCGATTGGGGGCTGAGGCCACCAATCCGTGGTCAAAGACCAGCAGCTCCGGGCAGTGCTCCAGGGCGACATCACCTTGGAAGGCCCCTTGGGGGCTGTAGAGATTGGCCAGCGCCGTCCAGCCCGCGCAGGTGGCGGCACTGGTGGGCACGGTGATGCAGGGGAGCCCCAGGCGGTGGGCCAGCAACTTGCCGGCATCGAGCACCTTGCCGCCGCCGCAGGCCACGACCCCATCACAGCCCTGGGATTGGCTCAGCTCCGCGAGACGGCTGAGGTCCTCTTCGCAGCAGTCGAACTCAAGCTCCGCGCTGAGCACCCGTAGGCCTTGCGTCTTGAGATCGGCTTGGAGCCCGAGCCGCAGTTCCCGGGTGGCCGCGCTGCGGCCGAGCAGCAGCGGTGCTTGGTTCAGGCCCGCGATCAGCGGCAGCGCTTCAGTCCAGGCTCCCTCGCCGCGCAGCACGTTGGCAGGTGCGATGGCGTGTTGCTGAACGGCGGAGACAGCCATGGACCGGATTCCAGAAATCCACTCTAAAAGTGGGACATGGGTCACCACGACCACCACCATCACGCTGGGGCGTTTCGCTGGAGCGTGCTGCTGAATGCCTTCCTGACGGGAGCGCAGTTGGCGATCGGCTTTGGCTTTGGCTCCCTCGCCTTGATCGGCGATGCGATCCACAACCTGGGGGATGTGGTGGGCCTGCTCTTGGCTTGGGGCGCTGAGCGCTTGAGCTTGAAGCCCCCCCGCGGTCGCTTCACCTATGGCTTTGGCCGCAGCACCCACCTGGCGGCCTTGATCAATGGCCTGCTGGTGTTTGCAGCGGGCCTGCTGGTGGTGGTGGAAGGCCTGGACCGGCTGCAGCAGCCCGAGCCCCTGGTGGCTGGGCCCGTGGCCGTTGCTGCCGCTGCAGGGATTGCGATCAATTTGCTGTCCGCCCGGTTGTTTGGGGCGCATGACCATCTCGATCTCAATCGCCGGGCGGCGGTGCTGCATCTGCTGAGCGATGCCGCGGTCTCAGCGGCTGTGTTGCTCAGCGCGATCCTGGTGGCGCTGACCGGCCGCACGGAGCTGGATGCGATCACGGCCATTGCGGTCGGCGCGGCGGTGATGGTCAGTGCCTATGGGCTGCTGAAGCAAGCCCTGGCGGCGAGCCTTGATGCGGTCCCGGAGGGGCACGATCTGCAGTCCATTGAGGCGGCCTTGCGGGAGCTGCCGGGGGTGTTGCGCGTGAGCGAACTCCATGTCTGGGGCCTGGGTGGCCGCCGGGTGGCGCTGACGGCCCATTTGCAGGTGCAGAGCGAGCCATCGGTTGATCTGCTCCGCCTTGGCGAGGAGCGCCTACGCCAGCTGGGCATCGACCACAGCACCCTGCAGATTGAGCCCCAGTCCTGAGGGCCATTCGGTTTTCCCCTACCCATTTCGCCCCTGGCCCATCAGATTGGAAGCAGGTCGACTCGGAGGGGGATGGCAAGACGCAGCTGGAGGCGGCGCCTGGGCAATGCCCTGATCCGTTGGGGCCAAGCCCTGAAACCAGCGCCGCCGGCGCGCCCGGTTCCGACGCCGCAGAAGCGCTCGGCCGTCAGTCAGATGCCAGGCCTGCGCTCGCCCCTGACGATCGATAAGGCAGTTCGCAACAGGGACCTGAGTGTTCTCAAGCGGGAGGCCAGCGATGCGCTGGCGGCCCTGGGGGCGGCCCATGCGGTGGTGAGCTCAGCGCGGCTGGCTCAGATCCAGACCATCCGCTCGGAGGTGGATCGCGGCACGGTGGAGCAGGACGCCTTAATCGAGGTCGCAGGCGACTACCAGGCCTGGCAGAACGATCAGGTGCGTCTGTTTGATGCCCTGGCGTTGGTGCTGGGGATCACGGTTCCAGAGGGCTCTGCTTTCGATCAGATCGATGAGGAGATGACGGCAGCGGCCACTGAGCACCTCAATGCCCTGACGGCGGAATACCAGCGTCGACTGCTGAGCGACCAATTTGAAACGGAGCCCCAGGAGGGCTGATTGGCAGCCTTTTTGATCTAGGTCTGCTGTTTTTTCATCGACAGAGCCGGAACACCCGCTGTATTGGGGAGTGGCATTCGGGGTCCCTTCCCTTGACCATTCGGATCGGCATCAATGGTTTTGGTCGGATTGGCCGCCTGGCCTTCCGCCGCGCGATGGCCACTCCCGGGGTTGAGGTGGCGGGCATCAATGACTTGATTGATGTCGATTACCTGGCCTATCTGCTGCGCTACGACTCCACCCATGGCCGCTTCAAAGGCGAGGTCAAGGTGGAGAACGGTCAGCTGGTGGTCGATGGGAACGCCATCCGGATTACGGCTGAGCGGGATCCAAGCAACCTCAAGTGGGATGCCATTGGAGTCGACACGGTCCTCGAGAGCACGGGCTTTTTCCTGACGGATCCCCTGGCACGCACCCACATCGAGGCCGGGGCCAAGCGGGTGGTGATGAGCGCCCCCTCCAAGGACGAGACCCCGATGTTCGTGATGGGGGTGAACCACAGCAGTTACGCCGGCCAGGACATCGTCTCCAACGCCAGCTGCACGACCAACTGCCTGGCGCCCTTGGCCAAGGTGGTCCACGACAACTTCGGCATTGTCAGTGGCTTGATGAGCACGGTCCACGCCACGACGGCCACGCAGAAGCCTGTGGATAGCCCGTCCCTGAAGGACTGGCGCGGTGGCCGCGGGGCCGGCCAGAGCATCATTCCCAGCTCCACAGGCGCCGCGAAGGCTGTGGGCCGGGTGATTCCAGAGCTGAACGGCAAACTCACGGGCATGGCCTTCCGGGTCCCGACCCCGGATGTCTCCGTGGTCGACCTCACGGTGAATCTGGCCAGGCCCGCCAGCTATGAGCAGGTCAAGGCGGCGATGAGGGCCGCCTCTCAAGGGGAGTTGAAGGGAATCCTGGGTTACACCGAAGACCAGGTGGTCTCCAATGATTTCCTGGGTGAGAGCTGCACCTCCGTCTTCGATGCCGGCGCTGGAATGGCCCTGAGCGACACCTTTATGAAACTGGTGTCCTGGTACGACAACGAGTGGGCCTACAGCTGCAAGTGCATTGACCTGATCACTCACATGGCTGCGGTGAGCTGAAACCAGAGCGGCAGGCTGAGGGCAGCGGCCCCACTGCTCCAGAGCACCAGTCGGGCGGCGGGAAGGGTTTCCTTGCCGCCTCTGTTTTGGGCGTCGGCGGCTTCAGCGAGCAGGAGCACGGACATCGCCGTCGGTGCAGCGGCCTGGAGGACCAGCGCCTGTCGCATCAGTTCCGGCAGCTGCAGCAGTCCGCTCAGCAGCCACATCAAGGCGGGGAGCAGCAGCAGCTTGATCACCAGGGCGCCGGTCAGTGAGGGCCTCTCGCCCTTGTCCGCCTGATCAATCCGCTGGAGCACCAGCCCCAGTCGCATCCCCACCAGAAGCAGCAGCATCCAGAGCACAATTCGGGCGGGCAGCCAGAGCCATTGCCCCAGGAGGGGCCCCCAGGGGGTGAGTCCGAGGGGGAGGGCCAGGAGCAGGGCCTGAACGACGGGTGTCTTCAGCAGGGTCATCGCCGTGGCTGAGCTTTTCCCTGGCGACAGCAGCAGCGGACCGGCACTCCAGGTGATGAGGGTGCCGATGAGGTCATAGATGACGCTGAAGCCCAGGGCCTCACTGGGCAGTAGGGCAATGGCGACGGGAAGCCCGAAGTAGCCGGTGTTGCCCACCATCGCCCCCAGTTGCAGGCTGCGGGTGGGCAGCAGGCCAGGAGCCTGGCTGCAGAGGAGCAGGCCGCCAAAGGTCAGGCCGGCAATAAGCCCCGCCATTGGGATCGCGCTGAGGGGCAGGCCTCCTTTTAAGAGCAGTCCCGTGAGGCTGAGGGGCATGCCCCAGCGCAAGAGCGGTGGTGCCAGGCGGCTGGGGAGAGTTGGGAAACGCCGGCCCAGCCAGAACCCACCGAGGAGGCAGGGAGCGAGTTCCAGAACGAGGCGAAGCATGGCTGCAGCCTGGCAGCTTGCTCTTGGGCCTGGGCAGAGCTAACGAGGGGGTAGCCGTTGGAGGGGGAGCTGTGGAGGACAGACCGATCACACCCCATGCGGTCCCGATTTTTGATGCCGACGGCAACCTCACCTATGTGGGGGATGACGGTCGCCGCTATGTCGTTGGCCCCCTGCCGGAAACCGACGAGGCCAACGTCGATCGGGTGATGGAGCGCCTGCGGGAGGGACAGGCCCTGTTCTCCCAGATCGAGCAACTCTCAGGGCAGTGGCTGGATCACGTCAGCGGCTCTGACCTGGCCCGTCATTCGGCCCTGGCCCTGCTGCTGACGACCCTGGAGACCTTCCTGAGTGACCCGGAGTCCGACGAGGACATCTGAGGCCTCCCAGGGAACGCGGACCTGTAGCGAAGGCGACAGCGGCTCTGGTATGTTTGTGGGCCGCTCAGCGATCGCGAGATCACGAGCGGCGAACCGAAAGCCGAGGGAACTCGGTGATGTAAGTTCAACAAGCGGTCGCGAGGCC
>NZ_JAFMKL010000085.1:0-6947 GCF_017852955.1 Vulcanococcus sp. DEBay_Sum22DG08_74 | reverse complement strand
CCCGGCGGCGTGGCCGAGAAGCAGCTCGAGGAGCTGCATGTGGCCAGCACCTGGGTGGACGAGGAGGACTGATCCTTCCCGGCAGAACCCGAATACAAACAAAGGCTTTAGGGCACTGTCTCAGTTGAGACCTGAAGCTTGATGGTGGCAATCGCCATCGGCCTATGGCCAAAGGTCCTCCCCGTCCACCAGCAAACTCCGGCAAAAAGCGCGGCAGCAGTGACCTGGTGCGCCTGTACCTGCAGGACATCGGTCGCGTTGACCTGCTCAGCCATGAGGAGGAACTCACCCTGGCCCGGCTGGTCCAGCGTCGCGAACGACTGCTGCAGGAACGCCGCAAACTCGCCCAACAATCGCCTGAAGTCCAGGTCCTGGAGGAGCTGGAGCACAGCCGCCAACAGTTGGCCTCCCATCTGGGGCACTGGCCCAGCCTTCAGCTCTGGTCCGAACACCAGCAGCGCAGCGGCGCCGAGCTCAAAGAGTCCCTCAAGGCAGGCCATGAAGCCTGGGCCACCCTCTCGGAGCTGAGCATCGCCGAACTCAAGCAGGCGCTCCACCAGGGGCGCCGGGCCCGAGATCGGATGATCCAGGCCAACCTGCGCCTGGTGGTGGCCGTCGCCAAGAAATACCAGCAACGGGGCATGGAGCTGCTGGACCTGGTGCAGGAGGGCACCCTGGGCCTCGAGCGGGCGGTGGAGAAGTACGACCCCACCCGCGGCTTCCGCTTCAGCACCTACGCCTACTGGTGGATCCGCCAGGGGATTACCCGGGCCATCGCCACCCAAAGCCGCACGATCCGCCTGCCGGTTCACGTCACCGAGAAGCTCAACCGGATCAAAAAAGCGCAGCGCCAGATCGCCAGCGAACACGGACGTCTGGCCTCCGTGGCCGACCTCGCCAAGGAACTGGGCCTCAGCGAAGAGGTGATTCGCCTCACCCTGATGCGGGTGCCGCGCTCGGTCTCCCTGGACACGCGGGTGGGCCGCGACCAAGACACGGAGCTGGGGGATCTGCTGGAGGACGGCCACGCCACCCCGGAGCAGGCCCTGACCAAGACCCAACTCCACGACGACCTCGAAGCCCTCCTCGAGGAGCTGAGCGGCCGCGAGGCCGAGGTCATCCGCCTGCGCTTCGGCCTGGAGAACGACACCCCGCAAACCCTCTCCCAGATCGGCGAAGACCTGCACCTCTCCCGTGAGCGCGTCCGCCAGATCGAAACCCGCGCCCTGCTCAAACTGCGGCAACCCCAGCGCCGCTGCCGGGTGCACGACTACTTGCTGAACATCGACGGAGACAGCGCTCCCAGCGGCTGAAAATCCAGCTATCAATCGGGCAGCAGCGCGCCCGAGAGATGGCCAATTCCATGCCCAGCATCGACATCGGCATCCCCGAGGCCCAGCGCCAGGAGATCGCCCAGGGCCTCAGCCGCCTACTGGCGGACACCTATGTCCTCTACGGCAACACCCACGGGTTCCACTGGAACGTCACGGGGCCGATGTTCAACACGCTCCATCTGATGTTCATGGACCAGTACACGGAGCTCTGGACCGCCCTGGACGTCATCGCCGAACGCATCCGCGCCCTCGGGGTCGTCGCCCCCCATGGCGGCAGCAGCCTGGCCAAGCTCGCCTCCATTCAGGAAGCCCCCCAGCAACCCGCCGCCCTGGAGATGGTTCGGCTGCTGGTCAGCGGCCATGAGTCCGTGGCCCGCACCGCCCGCAGCATCTTCCCCCTGGCCGATGCCGCCAGCGATGAGCCCACGGCCGATCTGCTGACCCAACGGCTGCAGATCCACGAAAAAACCGCCTGGATGCTGCGCAGCCTGCTGGATCAATAGGCCTTCGCGGCGAGGGCCCCTAGATCAGGCCGGTACATTGAAGGGTCGCTTCAGGAGCCATGGCCAAATTCGTCTTCGTGACCGGTGGCGTGGTGTCCAGCATCGGCAAAGGGATCGTGGCGGCCAGCCTGGGGCGCCTGCTCAAGAGCCGCGGCTACAGCGTCTCGATCCTGAAGCTCGACCCCTACTTAAACGTGGACCCGGGCACGATGAGCCCGTTCCAGCACGGTGAGGTCTTCGTCACCGAAGACGGCGCCGAGACCGACCTGGACCTGGGGCACTACGAGCGCTTCACCGACACCGCCATGTCGCGCCTGAACAGCGTGACCACCGGTTCGATCTATCAATCGGTCATCAACAAGGAGCGCCGCGGCGACTACAACGGCGGCACCGTGCAGGTGATCCCCCACATCACCGGTGAGATCCGCGAGCGCATCCACCGCGTCGCCGCCAACAGTGGTGCTGATGTGGTGATCACCGAGATCGGCGGCACGGTCGGTGACATCGAGTCCCTGCCCTTCCTCGAAGCCATCCGCGAATTCCGGGGGGATGTGGGCCGCAACGACCTGGCCTACGTGCACGTGACCCTGCTGCCCTACATCGGCACCTCAGGCGAACTCAAGACCAAGCCCACCCAGCACTCGGTCAAGGAGCTCCGCTCCATTGGCATCCAGCCCGACGTCCTGGTCTGCCGCAGCGACCGCGAGATCAATGAGGAGCTGAAGGGCAAGATCGGCGGCTTCTGCGGCGTCCCCACCCGGGCGGTGATCCCCGCCCTGGATGCCGACAGCATCTACGCCGTTCCGATCACCCTCGAGAAGGAGGGGCTCTGCCGCGAGGTGCTCGATCTGTTGGGCCTGACGGACCACGAGTCCGACATGCAGCGCTGGGAGCAGATGGTCGCCAAGCTGCGCAACCCCGGCCCCGCCGTGAAGGTGGCCCTGGTGGGCAAGTACGTGCAGCTCAACGACGCCTACCTCTCGGTGGTCGAAGCCCTGCGCCATGCCTGCATCGACCGCGATGCCGCCCTGGATCTGCATTGGATCTGTGCCGAGCAAATCGAAGAGCAAGGGCCGGAGGCCCTGCTGCGCGGCATGGATGCCGTGGTCGTCCCCGGTGGCTTTGGCAACCGCGGCGTCGACGGCAAGGTGGCGGCCATCCGCTGGGCCCGGGAGCAGCGGGTCCCCTTCCTGGGCCTCTGCCTGGGGATGCAATGTGCCGTGATCGAGTGGGCCCGCAACCAGGCCGGACTGACGGGAGCCACCAGCGCCGAACTGAACGCTGACAGCCCGCACCCGGTGATTCACCTGCTGCCCGAGCAACAGGATGTGGTCGACCTGGGCGGAACGATGCGCCTCGGGGTCTACCCCTGCCGCGTCGCGCCCGGCACCCTGGCCCACCGCCTCTATGGCGATGAGGTGGTCTACGAGCGCCACCGCCACCGCTACGAGTTCAACAACGCCTACCGCAACCTCTTCCTGGAGTCGGGCTACGAGATCAGCGGCACCTCCCCCGATGGCCGCCTGGTGGAGCTGATCGAGCTGAAGAACCACCCCTTCTTCACCGCCTGCCAGTACCACCCGGAATTCCTCTCCCGCCCGGGCCAACCCCACCCGCTCTTCCGGGGTCTGATCGAAGCGGCGCAACAGCGCCTGCCCTCCAGCCCCAGTGAAGCGATTGCCCAAGGGGCGAACATCTCGGCGGCATGAGTGAGCAGGAGCCATTGGGCTCCAGCGGCCTACCCGTCGTGGAGACCTTCCACTCCCTGCAGGGGGAGGGCCTCCATGCCGGCCGCAGCGCCTTTTTCATTCGCCTGGGGGGCTGCAGGGTCGGTTGCAGCTGGTGCGACACCAAGCACTCCTGGCCCGCCGAGGTGCACCCGCAGCAGACCCTCGAGGCCCTGGCCCTGGCCTGCGCAGAGGCGGCCTCAGCGGGCGCGGCCTTCGTTGTACTCACGGGCGGCGAACCGCTGCACCACAACCTCGACGCGCTCAGCGCGGCCATCCGCCAGCACTGCTCGCTGCCCATTCACCTGGAAACCAGCGGCGTGGATCCCCTGACGGGATCTCCCGACTGGATCAGCCTCTCCCCCAAGCGCCATCAACCTCCCAGGGCCGAGCTGCTGCAACGCTGCGATGAGCTGAAGGTGGTGGTGCATGACGCTGCAGATCTTCTCTTTGCCGAGGTCAGCGCCAGCCAGGCCCCCCAGGCGACCTGGCTGCTGCAACCGGGCTGGGACTGCCGCGAAGGCCAGGCCCTGGCCCTGGAGTTTGTGCAGTCCCAGCCCCGCTGGCGCCTGAGCCTGCAATCCCACAAGTGGCTGGGGGTGCGCTGAGGCGAGTGGGCATCATGGAGTCGGTGCCCTCCACCGAAACCTTGCCCACTGCGATCGCCCTGCTCTCCGGAGGGCTGGATTCCGCCACCGCCGCCGCCCTCGCCCAAGCGGAGGGCTACCGCGTGATCGGCCTCTCCTTCGACTACGGCCAGCGCCACCGGCGCGAGCTGCAGGCCGCCGCGGCCGTCGCCCAGACCCTGGGCCTCGCCGAGCACCAGAGCATTCACGTCAACCTGGCCGCCTGGGGCGGCTCCGCCCTGACGGACACCGCCATGGATGTGCCCAACGAGGGGGTGCAGGAGGGCGTCATCCCCAGCACCTATGTCCCGGGGCGGAACACGGTCTTCATCGCCATCGGCCTGAGCCTGGCGGAAGCGCGCGGGGCCGAGCGGCTGGTCCTGGGGGTCAATGCCGTCGACTACTCCGGCTACCCGGACTGCCGTCCGGATTACCTCGGCGCCTTCCAGACCCTGGCCGACCTGGCCAGCAAAGCCGGCCGCGAGGGCCATGGCACCCAGCTCTGGGCCCCCCTGGTGGAGTGGAGCAAGACCAAGATCGTCGAAGAGGCCCTGCGCTTGGGGGTCCCGATTGATCAAACCTGGAGCTGCTACAGCGGCGGCGAGCAGCCCTGCGGCGTCTGCGACAGCTGCCGCATTCGTGATGCGGCCCTGATCGAGGCCGGGCGCCCCGATCTGGCGAGCCGCTGAGTGATGGCCAGAGCGCCGCTGCCCTGGATCGAACCCGCTGATCTAGCCCGCCACCTCGCCGCCCGTTTTGGACCAGAGGGGCTGATCTGGCTGGATGGGGACGGCAGCGACTTGGGGCGCTGGGCCAGCCTGGCCGCAGACCCGCTCGAGCAGATCGTCTGCCGCGGCCTCCCCGGGGAAACCGAAAGCCGCGATCCGTTTGCGGCCTTGCGGGAGCTCGGGGAAGGGCACTGGTGCGGCTGGCTGAGCTACGAGGCGGCGGCCTGGGTGGAACCCGCGGCGCACTGGAAGCCCGATGCGATGGCGACCCTCTGGATGGCGCGCCACGACCCCATCTTTCGCTTTGACCTGCAGGAGCGCACCCTCTGGCTGGAGGGAGTCGATCCAGGGCGCCTCGAAGCCATGGCCACCTGGGCCTCAGGACTGGCAACCAGCAGCCCCGGCCCAGCGGCTGCGGCGGCCATTGCGGACTGGCACTGGCGAACCACCCCAGAGCAGTTCAGCGATGGGGTCCAGCAGATCCGTGAACGGATCGCCAGCGGAGACATCTTTCAGGCCAACCTCACCGCCTGCTGCTCCACTGAGCTGCCCGCTCCCGCCGACCCGCTGCAGCTGTTTGAGCGGCTGCGGCGGCGCTGCCCCGCCCCCTTCGCCGGCCTGGTCGTGGCCCCTGGAGAAGCGGTGATCTCCGCCTCACCGGAGCGCTTTCTGCAGGTCAGCCCCAGCGGCCTGGTGGAGACCAGACCGATCAAAGGCACCCGGCCACGGAGATCCGATCCGGAGCAGGACGCCGACCAGGCGGCGGACTTGGTCTGCAGCAGCAAAGACCGCGCCGAGAACGTGATGATCGTGGACCTGCTGCGCAACGACCTGGGCCGGGTCTGCCAAAGCGGCTCGATCCAAGTCCCGCAACTGGTGGGCCTGGAGAGCTACGCGCAGGTCCACCACCTCACCTCTGTGGTGACCGGGCAACTGAAAGCCGGAGCAGACTGGGTGGACCTGCTCGAGGCCTGCTGGCCGGGGGGCTCGATCACAGGGGCGCCCAAGTTGCGGGCCTGCCAGCGCATCGCTGAACTCGAGCCCGTGGCCCGCGGGCCCTACTGCGGCTCCTTGCTACGGCGGGATTGGGATGGCAGCTTCGACAGCAGCATCTTGATCCGCACCGTGCTGCAACACGGCACCACCCTGCGCTGCCATGCGGGCTGCGGGATCGTGGCCGACTCCGATCCCAAAGCTGAAGCCGAGGAGCTGGGTTGGAAGCTGAACCCGCTGCTGGAGGCCCTGGCATGACAGGCCACAGCCTGGTCTGGAGCGATGGGCGCTGGGGCGAAGCCAACGCCCTACAACTCCCCCTGAACGACCGCGGCCTGCTGCTCGCCGATGGCCTGTTCGAAACGGTGCTGGTGCTGGACGGACGTGCCCGTCTGCTGGAGCCCCACCTTGAGCGCTGGCGCCGTAGTGCGGCGCTGCTGGGCCTGCCCGAACCGCCGCAAACGGCCGTGGTCCAACCACTGGTGGAGGAAGCGATTGCGCGTTGCAACCTGCCTGCAGGCCAGGGCGCCCTGCGGCTGAACTGGAGTGCCGGCAGCGGCGGCCGCGGTCTGGATCGCCCAGACACCCTGGATCCGCGCTTCTGGCTGCAGCTCAGCGCCCATGCCCCGACGTTTGCGCCGGTTCAGGTCATCGTCAGTCGCCATGAGCGGCGCAATGGCTCCAGCCGCCTGAGCCATTGCAAGACCTTTGCCTACGGGCAGGCGGTGCAAGCCCGCCGCGAGGCCCGCGGCGCCGGAGCCGAAGACGCCCTACTGCTGAGCACCAGCGGTGAACTCTGCTGCGGGACCGCCGCCAACCTGCTGGTGCAGCGCCAAGGGCAATGGCTCACGCCAGCGCTCAGCAGCGGCTGCCTTCCCGGGATCATGAGGGGGCAACTGCTTGAGCGTGGCCTAGCCACAGAAGCGCAGTTGGATGCCACACCCCAAGACGGCGACCGTTGGCTGCTGATCAACAGCCTTAGCTGCAGGCCCATCACCAGCGTGGATGGAGCCGCTCTGACTCCCCTCAGCTTGGA
>NZ_JAFMKL010000014.1:0-27893 GCF_017852955.1 Vulcanococcus sp. DEBay_Sum22DG08_74 | reverse complement strand
ACCTGCCGGTTACGCCCCTCCCGGAGCTCCAGCTGCAGCCAGCTGGTGGGGATGCTCTGGCGCACGCGAATGGGTGGATCACGCTCGGGCCAACCCGGGTCCTGCAGGGCCTGCGCTTGGGCGGGCAGGGTGCGTTGGCCCTGAATCACCAGCCCTGAGCGCAGGGCGTTGAGGGCATCCTCGCTGGGAATGCCCTCGACTTGGCTCCAGTAGCGGCGCCAGTGGCCCCAGGAGGGATCGGTCAGCCTCTGTTGCAGTCTTCCGTTGCTGGTCAGCAGCAGCAGGCCTTCGCTATCGGCATCCAGCCGCCCCGCTGCATAGACACCGGGAACCTCGATGTAATCGGCCAGGCAACCCCAGCGACTGCCCTCTTCAGGGGTGAACTGACTGAGAACGCCGTAGGGCTTGTGGAACAGGAGGGTGGTCAGGGTTCAGGAGGCCTGGCGAGCCTTCCAGAGATTCACAACCCCGATCGAGATCATCAGCAGACCCAGATCCATCGAAACGGGGGGGAGAACCATGCCGGCTGCCAAAACAATCGTGAGCCGCGACCCTAGCGACAACTAAGCTGTGGAGAGCACTTGGGTTGGCCACTAGCAGCAGCGCATGATTGAGACCTCCGGCGTCATCGAGAAGGAACAGGGCAACGGGTTCTACCTGGTCACCCTCGAGCAGCCCGCTGGCCACCAATGCCTCTGCCGCGCCGCCGGCAAGCTGACCAAGTTCCGCATCAAATTGCTGGCGGGCGACAAGGTGCTGGTGGAGATCAGCCCCTACGACCTGAGCCGCGGTCGCATCACCTACCGCGAGCGCAACGCCAATGCCGGCCCCCGTCCAGGTGGAAACCGTCCTGGCGGTCCCCGTCGCCGTTGATCACTCTTCAACCCCTGGCCAGAGCGGCCAGGGGTTTTTTGTGGGCCGTGCCGCCTAGAGCAGGCTTTCGATCGCCGCCTTGAACTCGCTGCGCTGCTTGACCCCGCGGAACTGTTGCTTGAGTTCCTTGTTCAGGAAGACCTGAACGGTGGGTGTGCCGCTGACACCGGCCTGCTGCGCAATCTCCTGTTCGGCCTCGATGTCGATTTCGATGCCCTGGGCCTGTCCTCCCAGTTCATCCAGGACGCGCTTGAGCTGCGGTTTGAGCACGTGGCAGGGGCCGCAGGTGGGTGAGGTGTAGACGACCACCAGCGGTTTGGTGCTGTCGTGATACAGCTTCCTCAAGGCAAAACTTCCCTTCTGCCACAGGCCATCGCTGCTGAAGTTGGCCTCATCGCTGACGGCCGTGCGCTTGGTTTCGCCCACCTCGGCTGGATCGACGGGCTCATGGCTGACGGTGACCGCCAGGTCCTTCTCCGTCAGCCAGCGTTCGGCGGCGAGGGCGGCCTGGCAGCCGCTACCGGCGGCCGTGATCCCCTGGCGCCACTCCGCATCGGCCACGTCTCCGGCGGCATAGACCCCCTCAAGGCTGGTCTCGGGGCGCCCCGGCTGGGTGATCAGGTAGCCCTTGCCATCGGTGCTGAGCTGCTCGCGCACCAGGCGGGTGTTGGGGGTGTGGCCGATGGCATAGAACATGCCCCGCACGGGGAGCTCTTCGCTCTGGCCGGTCGCGGGATCCTTGAGCTGGATCGCCTCGAGCCACTCGCCACCGCTGCAGTCCGCCACCTGACGGTTCCAGTGCACCTGCACCTTGGGGTTGGCCAGCACCCGGTCTGCCATGGCCTTGCTGGCGCGGAGCTTGTCGCTGCGCACGATCAGGTGGACGCGGCTGGCGTATTTGGTCAGATAGACCGCTTCTTCGCAGGCGGAGTCGCCTCCGCCGACGACCGCCAGCTCCACATCTCGGAACTGCGGGGTCGCACCATCACAGATGGCGCAGGCGCTGATGCCGGCGTTCCAAAAGCGCTGCTCGCTGGGGAGGCCCAGGCGATTGGCGCTGGCACCCGTGGCCAGGATCACAGCGTGGGCCTGGATGGTCTGCCCGTCCGCCTGGATCCGGAAGGGGCGCTGGGAGAGGTCGATGGCCTCGGCGTCGGCCTCGATTAAGCGGGTGCCCCAGCGGACGGCCTGGGCCTTGACCCGGTCCATCAGCTCGGGGCCGAGGATTCCATCGGGGAAGCCGGGGAAGTTCTCGACGTGGGTGGTGGTCATCAGCTGACCGCCAGGGATTCCGCCGTCCTGAAAACCCGTGATCACCACAGGGCTGAGGTTGGCCCGGGCGGCGTAGATCGCTGCGGTGTAGCCGGCGGGGCCGGAGCCCACGATGACGAGGTTTTCAACCGATCCGGGCGCGCCAGCGGCCATGGCCTAAAGCGGAATGACTTCGCTTTAGTTTAGGGATCTCCCTGGCGGCGATTGGGGAGGGGCTGGACGGTTGTCCGTATCCCCTTCGCCAGAGCAAATAAACGGGAAGGCCTAAAGATTCTCTTTAGATTTCAAGTAGGCCGTCGGATTCGTTGCTGGTTTCGTTCTCTGAGCCCTTCTCGAAGCTGGGCACCATCAAGACCTGGTCCAGGATCAGTTCGGGCTGGTCGTCGGCGCAGAGGATCCATTCCCGGAACTCCTCTGTCAGGGCGTAGCTGTCTTCATAAAGCTCGCGATCATCCAGGTAAGCGATGCGAGTGACGGCCCAGTTGCTTGCGACCGAGATGCGCCGTTGGGTTGAACCGTGCATGGTTCTCCGTGCGGTTGAGACCAGGTTGGCGGCTGGCGTGCCGCTTTCCGGGCTTGATTCGCACAAATTCGCATTCAGTGCTGAATATTCGATGTAGTCATTGCTGCATTAAAAAGTCAGGAAGGCGTGGTCCTCGCACCCGAATCACCCCTCCGGCACCATCCTCGACGGCCTGCAGCGGCAAACTGGCGCCTCGGTTTTGTCCACTTGCTTCTTCCGGAGCGTCGCTGCTTTTCGGCCTCAGGACGTAGGGCTCGCTCAGGGACCAGGTCCGGGCGTACTGCATCAGCAGCGGATCGGCTGGGGCAAAGACGTAGGAGGGGTGCCGCGGCACGCTCTCGGCGCTGGCCCGCTCTCCATTCATGCGAACGGCTCGGGTGATGGCCTGCACGAAGCGAGTGCGGGTGACGACGGTGGTGAGGTAGGCCACCACCCGCAGCCTCGGTGCATCGAAGCCCTCGGCGCACATGTCGATGCTCACCAGCCAGTCGGAATCGCCCGCCTTGAAGCGCTCCATGCGTTCTGCGGCTTCGGGGTCTTGGGAGTGCACCAGTTGAACCCGGTCCCCTTCCTCCTCCAGCAGTCCGCAAATCCGGCGGGCATGGGCAATGTCACGGGCCACCACCAGGCCGCCCGCCTCTGGGTGCTCGCGCCGAACGGATTCCAGCCGTTTGCGGGCATTGAGCAGCAGCCGCAGGGCGATGCTGCTGCTGTCCCCCAGGCGAATGGCGCGCCGCAGGTTCCGCGCCCGCCAGCTCTCGCGCTCTTCCTGGGAGAGGGGCGAGCGCTCGGTGTCTGACAGTTCCCCCTGCCGGCCGTGATCCACCCAGCCGTCCTGGAAGCGGAATTCCAGGGGGCGCACGTCACCGGCCTGGATCAATTCCCTGGGCTCGACACTCAGATCAGGAGCGATCTGCTCGACCCACTCCTGGCCGTCATGGACCTGGATCCGCCGGGCGGCACAGAAGCCGAGGTTGTCGGCTCGAAACGGCGTCCCGGTGAGCCCCAGGCGCAACTGGGCGCTTTGGCTGAGCCGGCTAAAGGCATGGCCCCAGGCCGTGGCCTCCGGTTCCTCCGGGTCGACCCCGAGGTGGTGCACCTCATCGGCGATGGCCAGCCAGGGACCCCAGCCCCACTGCTTGAGCTGCTGCTCCAGGGACTCCAGGTTGCGGCCCGCCGCCTGATAGGTGAGCAACAGGCCCTGGCTGTCCGCCAGGTCGCTGCCGCAGAGGCCCGGTTGCCAGTCCTGGATCTTCAGGTTGAGCCGCTCGGCAGAGGCAATCCACTGGGCGGCGATGGAGCTGCGGTGGCAGAAGACCAGAAAGCGCTCCAGCCGGCCTTCTCGAAGCAACCGTTCAAAGCTCAGCAGGGCCCCCAGGGTTTTGCCGGCCCCGGGCCCGGCGTTGATCAGAACATCGCTGCCCCGGTTGGTTTCCAGCCGGCGCCGCAGCAGTTGGATCAGCTGGGTCTGCCACTGCCGCGGTTGCAGGTTGCTGAGCGGCCGCTGCTCAACAGCCTTGGCGGCAGCCGGAGCGCGCCGGGGAACGCGCAGGTCGAAGGACAGCGATGGCATGCCGCCATTGTGTGGCGATTCGGCCAAAAAAGTTGGGCACTTCTACCTATTCGCATTGGCGCTGGAGGCACTAACTTCCGGCCATCACCCGCTCCCGGGCTTTGCCCCTGTTGCCCATGGATGAGCGTTTTCTGTTTGCACTCACCCCAGACGAGCTTCGGCAGCGCTTTGAGGAGGCGCTGTCTCTGGAATGCGATCTGGACCCAATGATCCTGCGGGCGCGCCAGTTGCGCCGACAGGGCTCCAGTCCCCAGGCCCGCTGCTTAGAACAGGAGCTTCTGCCCCTGTTCTGAGTCCATGCGAGTCGCGGTCACCGGCGCTTCCGGCAAAACCGGCTGGAGAGTGGTCGCCGAGGCCCTGGCCCGCGGTTTCGAGGTTCGGGCGATCGTCCGACCTGGCTCAGTCCTCCCACCTGGGTTGGAGGGAGCCGAGGTGCATCGCCTCCAGCTGAACGACAGCGCGGCCCTGCAACAGGCCCTGCGCGGCTGCGATGCCCTGGTCATCGCCACCGGGGCTCGACCCAGCATTGATTTGTTGGGGCCCCTGAAAGTCGATGCCCTTGGCGTGCGCCAGCAGCTGGAGGCTTGCCGCTCCGTTGGCCTCAAGCGCCTGGTGCTGGTGAGTTCCCTCTGTGCGGGCCGTTGGCTGCACCCGCTGAACCTCTTTGGCCTGATCCTGGTCTGGAAACGCCTCGGCGAGCAGTGGCTCGAACAAAGCGGGCTAGAGGTCACGATCGTTCGCCCCGGCGGCCTCAAGGAAGCCGAGGAGGACATCGCCGCGCAGGAGCTGCGCTTCTCCGGTGCTGATCAACAGGAGGACGGCAGCCTTCCGCGCCGCCTGGTGGCCCGGGTTTGCCTGGATGCCTTGGAGGTCCCAGCCAGCGCGGGACGCATCATTGAGATCACCAGCACTGTTCCGGACGTTCCGGCCCCTGAACCCCCTGCGCTTGCCAGCTGGTTGGCTTGAGAACGCTTACGGCCGTATGCGAATCTGCCTCCACCCAGGGTCGAGACATTGATTCGTGTTTTAGTGCCAAGGGAGTGCCGTCCTGGTGAAACCAGGGTCGCGGCCACTCCCGAAACCGTGCGCCGTTTGGCGGCACGCGGCTGCACCTTTGTCGTCGAGCGGGGCGCTGGTCAGGCCAGCGGTTACGACGACGCGGCCTATGAAGAGGCCGGTGCTGCGCTGACGGACCCCAGTGCTGAGCAGTGGTCTCAAGCGGACGTCGTTCTGACGGTCCAGGGTTCGGATCTGGCCCAGAAGCATTCCCCGAAAGCCGGAGCCCTGCTTCTGGGTTTGCTGGAGCCCCACGGCAACGACGCCCTCAAACAGCGTTTCCAGTCCGCTCAGGTGAGCGCACTCGCCCTTGAGCTGCTGCCTCGGATCAGCCGGGCCCAGAGCATGGACGTGCTCTCCTCCCAGGCCAACATCGCTGGTTACAAGGCCGTTCTGCTCGCTTCGGCGGCCCTGGATCGCTACGTGCCGATGCTGATGACGGCCGCGGGCACGATTCAGCCGGCCCGCGCCCTGATCTTGGGTGCCGGCGTTGCGGGCCTTCAGGCCCTGGCGACCGCCCGCCGCCTGGGCTCCGTGGCCTACGTCAGCGACGTTCGCCCCGCCGCCAAGGAGCAGGTGGAGTCCCTCGGTGGCCGCTTTATTGATCCGCCTGAGTTGGATCAGAAGCCCGGCGAAGCCGGTGGCTACGCCAAGCAGGCCACAGAAGCCTTCCTCGCTGAGCAGCGCCGTCAACTCACCGAACAGTTGGCCCTGGCCGACATGGTCATCTGCACGGCCCAGGTGCCGGGCAAGAAGGCGCCGCGTCTGATCGATGACGCGATGCTGCAGCACATGCGTCCCGGCAGCGTCGTGGTTGACCTGGCGGTCGCCCAAGGCGGCAACTGCGAAGGCACCGTGCCCGGCCAGACCGTCATCCGCCACGGCGTTCAGCTGATCGGCGGCGATGGCCTGCCCTGCAGCGTGGCCAACCACGCCAGTGCCCTCTATGCACGCAACATCGCGGCGCTGCTTGAGCTGTTGCTCAACACCACCGCCGAGGGTGCCTCCTCGGTGAACCTCGATCTGGACGATGAGATCGTCTCGGGCTGCCTGTTCAGCCACAACGCCCCTGAATCTGCCGGAGGTGCTGCATGAGCAGCCTGAATGAAGCCCTTTGGGTGCTGCTGCTCGGCAGCCTCCTGGGTCTGGAACTGATTGGCAAGGTGCCCCCCACCCTGCACACCCCCCTGATGAGCGGCGCGAACGCCATCAGTGGCATCACCGTGCTGGCCTCCCTGACCCTGATTGCTCAGGCTCAAGGCAACCCCGGGATGTTGATCCTCGGCGCGGTCTCCCTGGGCTTTGCCCTCTTCAACGTGATCGGGGGCTTCCTCGTGACCGACCGCATGCTCGCCATGTTCAGCCGCAAGAAGTCAGGAGCACGCCGATGAGTGGCCTCGCGCTGTTTGGTTATCTGATTGACCTGCTGGCGGTCCTGCTGCTGGCCCTGGGCCTCAAGGGCCTCTCCAAGGTTCGCTCCGCCCGCTCCGCCAACGGCCTGGCGGCCCTGGCCATGGGCCTGGCCGTCGTTGGTCTGTTGATTCAGCTGGCGCCCTCGCCGGTGGCTTGGGTCTGGATTGCCGTTGGCACGGCCGCTGGCGGCCTGCTGGGTCTGATCACGGCTCGCCGGGTGCCGATGACCTCCATGCCGGAGACCGTCGCCCTCTTCAACGGCTGCGGTGGCATGGCCTCCCTGCTGGTGGCCATTGCGGTGGCCCTCTACAACTCCGCTGAGTCGGACATGGTGGCCCTGGTGTCCATCGTGATCTCGGTCTTCGTCGGTGCGATCACCTTCAGCGGCTCCATCGTTGCGATGGGCAAGCTGCAGGGCTGGATCGACACCCCCGGTTGGACCCAGAGCCAGGTGCGCCATGGCGTGAACATCGCCATCGCCGTTGCCGCTCTGGTGGGTGCCTTCGCCCTCCCCGGCGATCCCGCTGGCTCGTCCCTGTGGCTGCTGGTGGTGGCCTCGAGCCTGCTCGGCATTGGCGTGACCCTGCCCATCGGCGGTGCCGACATGCCGGTGGTCATCTCGTTGCTGAACTCCTATTCCGGCGTGGCTGCTGCCGCCGCTGGCTTCGTGGTGGGCAGTCAGCTGCTGATCGTGGCGGGCGCCATGGTCGGTGCCGCTGGCCTGATCCTCACCCAGGTGATGTGCGACGGCATGAACCGCTCCCTGGTGAGCGTTCTCTTTGGTGGTGCCCTGGGCGGCGCTGCTCCGGTTGGTGGTGGCGGCGAAGAAGCCGGCTACACCCGGATCGTCAGCTGCAGCCCCGAGGAGTGCGCCATGGCCCTCGAGAGTGCTGAGCGCGTCGTCTTCGTCCCCGGTTACGGCCTCGCCGTGGCCCAGGCCCAGCACGCCCTGCGCGAGCTGGCCAAGATGCTCGAAGCCAATGGCTCCGAGGTCAGCTACGCCATCCACCCGGTGGCCGGCCGCATGCCGGGTCACATGAACGTGCTGCTGGCGGAAGCCGATGTGCCCTACGAGCAGCTGCTCGAGATGGACACCATCAACCCCGAGTTCCCCCGCACCGATGTGGTCATCGTCCTGGGTGCGAACGACGTGGTGAACCCCGACGCCAAGAACGATCCCAACAGCCCCCTCTACGGCATGCCCGTGCTTGAGGTGGACGGGGCCCGTCAGGTGTTCGTGGTCAAGCGCAGCATGGGCGCCGGTTATGCCGGCATCAAGAACGCCCTGTTTGAGCTGCCCCAAACCGCCATGGTCTTCGGTGATGCCAAGGCTGTGCTGCAGGGCCTCTGCGCTGAACTGCGCAGCCAGGGCGTCGGTAAGGGCGCTTGATTCGCTCCTCGTCAATGAGCAGCATTGGGGGCCCTCGGGGCCCCTTTTCCATGGACGGTGAGCCTCCCTTTGAGCCTCGCTTCCCCTGGCTGAACGGCGATCTGCAGACCCTGCGGGACACCTTCCGCTCGGATGCCCTTCCCCCCGATCAGGGGCAGCCCTTGCCCTTTGATGTGGGCAATGGCGATCAGCTCCTCGCCAAGTGGGATGCCCCCCTCTCCGGGCCGGAGCCCCTTGGCCTTGTGCTGTTGATGCATGGCCTGGGGGGATCGAGCCAGCGCGGCGGACTGCGGCGGATGGGTGACACCCTCCAGCGCGCCGGCTTTGCCGTGCTCCGGCTGAACATGCGCGGCGCAGGCGACGGCCGTGCCCTGGCCCGCGGCACCTATGCGGCCAACAGCAATCGCGATCTGCTGCCGGTCCTGCGCCAGGCCCGCAGCTTGGCCGCTGGCCTCCCCCTGCTTGGGATGGGGATTTCCCTGGGCGGGACCAAGCTGCTCAATGCCCTGACCTCCAGCTCACTGGAGCGCCGGACAGCCGGTCTCGATCCCCAGGCGCCACTGCTGGATGGGCTGGTCACCATCAGCACTCCGGTGGATCTGGAGAGCTGCTCCCGCCAGATCGAGTTGCCCCGCAACCGCCTCTATCAGCATTGGCTCTTGAAGCGGCTGGTGGCCCAGACCCTGGCCGATCCGTTTGGGGTGACGGACGCCGAGCGTCAGGCCCTGGAGGGGCCCCTCGAGAGCATCCGAGCTTTTGATGCGGCGATCACGGCTCCCCGTTGGAGCTATGGCTCGGTGGACGACTACTACCGCCAGGCCAGTCCCCTCTGGCGTCTCCAGGAGCCCCGCATCCGGCGAGAGCTGCCCCCCTGCCTGCTGATTCACGCCGAGGATGATCCCTGGGTGCCCGTGGAGCCCACCAGAAGCCTGGAAGCCTTCCAGGATGAGCGCTTACAGCTGCTCGTGACAGCCAAGGGCGGCCATAACGGCTTCCACGGCCGCGGCGGTTGCTGGACCGATCAGCTCACCGCCCGCTGGTTTCAGGCCTTGCTCGCCTGAAAGGGCATCCGTTTGACAATCCACTCCTCGATGGGCGCGCCGCCGATGACGTGCTCCTTCAGGATTCGCTCAACGCGCTCAGCGGTGACCCCGCCGTAGACGATTCCCTCGGGCCAGATCAAGAGCACCGGCCCCTCGGCGCAGATGCGGAGGCAATCGGCCTTGCTGCGCAACACGATCCCTTCAGGGCGAGCTGGATCCTCCAGGCCCCACTCCCGCACCAGGCGCTTGAGGGCAGTCCAGCTCTCAGGGCCGACCGTTGGATCGGGGCTGCAGAGCGCCTTGGCCGGGGTGGCGCAGAGCAGCAGGTGGTGCTGAATCAACGGCTGGCTCAAACAGAGACGGCTGCAGCTTCACGCACCGCCTGACGGGACCAGCTGTCGACCGCCAGCACGTCGTCCAGGGAGGGATGGGCCATGAGGTCAGCCTTGTGGCGATCGCAAACCCTGTCGATCAGCTTCGGGATGTCGAGGAAGTGGATCTTCTCCTCGAGGAAGAGCGCCACGGCCTGCTCGTTGGCGGCATTCATCACCGCGGGCATCGTTCCCCCGGCGCGGCCGGCGGCATAGGCCAGTTCCATGCAGGGGTACTTGGCGGGGTCGGGCTTGCGGAAGGTCAGTTGCCCCACCTCGGTCAGATCCAGGCGGCGCCAGGGGGTCTCCAGGCGCTCCGGCCAGCTCAGGCAGTAGAGGATCGGCAGCTTCATGTCGGGCCAACCCAGCTGGCCCAGCACGGAGGAATCCGCCAGCTCCACCATCGAGTGGATGATCGACTGCGGGTGGATCACGATCTCGATGTGGTCGTAGTCCAGACCGAAGAGGTAGTGGGCCTCGATCACCTCCAGACCCTTGTTCATCAAGGAGGCGGAGTCGACGGTGATCTTGCGACCCATGCTCCAGTTGGGGTGGCTGGTGGCATCGGCCACGGTGGCCTTGTGCAGATCCGCCGCATCCCAGTCACGGAAGGCACCGCCGCTGGCGGTCAGTTGAATCCGGCGCAGGCCCGGCGTCGGCACACCGGTGGAGAGCCGGGCGGTGTCAGCCCAGGGGGTGCCCTGCAGGCACTGGAAGATGGCGGAGTGCTCGGAGTCCGCGGGCAGCAGGCGCGAGCCGCTCTTGGCGAGCTCCGGCAGCACCACCGGACCAGCGGCGATCAGGGTCTCCTTGTTGGCCAGGGCCAGGTCCTTGCCGGCGCGGATCGCCGCCAGGGTGGGCAGCAGGCCGGCGCAGCCCACGATTCCGGTGACCACCAGGTCGGCGCTGGACCAGGCCGCGGCGGTGCAGAGCCCGTCAGTGCCGCCCACCAGCTCCGGCAACTTGGCGGGGCGCTCACTGGCGGAGAGGGCCTGGAGCCGCTCCTGCAGGGCCGGGAGTTTGGCTTCATCCGCCAGGGCCACCACCTCAGGGGCGTGCTTCTGGATCTGGCGGATCAGCAGATCGAGGTTGTTCCCGGCCGTCAGGGCGACGACGCGGAAGCGATCGGGGAACTCCTCGACGATCTCCAGGGTTTGCGTACCGATTGAGCCTGTGGAGCCGAGCACGGAGAGGGCTTTCACGGCGGAGCTCCAGGGATCAGCGGCCAGTTTCCCATTTCCAGGCGCGTAGCGTTGCCGGCACTCCTTTGATCCGCGATGGCCGAGCAGAACCCGGCGGCGCCTCAGCGCTGGCCCTACGTCCTGGGATGTGGCTTCGCCATGGGCGCCGCCGATGTGGTCCCCGGGGTCTCGGGGGGCACGATGGCCTTCATCCTCGGCATCTACGGCACCCTGCTGGAGGCTGTCTCGGGCTTTGACTTCGAGCTCCTCGGCCTCCTGCGACGCGGCGCCTGGGCGGAGGCGGCCGAGCGGGTGCACCTGGGCTTCCTGCTGCCCCTGCTGGCTGGCCTGTTCGGTTCAGTCCTGGTGCTGGTGCGTCCGATCACCTGGCTCTATGTGAACCAGCCGGCCCTGCTCTTTGCCTTTTTCTTTGGTCTGATCGTCGGCTCGATCGTCTTGATCGCCCGCCACGCCCATTGGGGCGCCGCCGGCCTGGTGGCGATGGTGGTGGGTGTGGCGGCGGCGCTGCTGCTGGTGACCCGTACGCCAGTGACCATGCCCCACGACCCCTTCACGATCTTCTGGAGCGGGGCCGTGGCGATCATGGCGATGATTCTTCCGGGCGTCTCCGGCTCCTTTCTGCTGCTGGTGCTCGGCCAGTACCAGTACGTGATGGAAGGGGTGAAGGCCCTGGATCTGGCGACCCTGGTGCCCTTCGCCCTGGGCTGTGCCACGGGGCTGCTGCTGTTTGTGCGTCTGCTGAGCTGGCTGCTGAAGCGCTGGCATGGCCAGACCGTGGCCCTGTTGATGGGTTTCATGGCCGGCTCCCTCTGGAAGATCTGGCCCTTCCGCACCGTGCTGGAGAGCACCACCAACGCCAAGGGCAAGTTGATCGTCCTGCGGGATGCCCTGGCGGCGCCCCCCAGCGGCTCGGCCTTCGCCCTGGCCCTGCTGCTGATGGGCCTGGGTGTGCTCTTGGTGTTGGGCCTCGAGCGGATTCAAGAGCGGATGGGCGCTGCGGAGATGGGCGGCTGAGTCCAATCCGTTGATGCAGCTCCCTTGCCCCGCCGGTGAAACTGGGGGCTGCTTTTTGCTGCCCCGATGACGTCCCACGATCGTGGTCACCCCCCCGAGCAGTGGGGCTCGTCCCTGGGCTTCGTGTTGGCCGCCGCAGGCAGCGCCGTCGGTCTGGGCAATCTCTGGGGCTTCGCCTATCGGGCCTCCCAGGGGGGCGGGGCGGCCTTTGTGCTCCTCTACCTGCTGATCGTCTCGCTGGTCTGTCTGCCGGTGCTGGTGGCCGAGATGGTTCTGGGGCGCAGCACGGGCCACGCCCCCCTGCTAGCTCCGATCACCGCCGGCGGTCGCCGCTGGGCCCCGCTGGGTTGGCTGTTCCTGGCCGCCGCGATGGGGATCCTCAGTTACTACGCCGTCCTGATGGGCTGGACGGGCCGCAGCTTGATCCATGCCTTGAGTTCGCCGCTCCCAGCCGACATTCCCGCGGCGGAGCGCTTCTTCGCCGGCATCAGCAGCGGCGGTGATGCGGTGCTGGGGCACCTGATCAGCCTGGCCCTCACCGGGGTGGTGGTCGCCGCCGGCATCAAGGCCGGCATTGAGCGCCTCACCCGCTGGGCCATGCCCCTGCTGTTTCTCCTGCTGCTGGCCCTGGCGATCTGGGCGGCCTTTCTGCCCGGAGCCCATGCGGGCTACAGCGGTTTTTTGCTGCGCTGGGATCCCAGCAAGCTCACGGACCTGGGCACGATCCGCAACGCCTTCACCCAGGCCTTTTTCTCGATCGGCACCGGCATCGGCGCGATCTTGGCCTACGCCACCTACCTCGATCGCAAGAGCGCTCTCCCCGGTGAAGCGGTGGCGGTGGTGGGGATGGACACCGCCGTTGGCCTGATGGCCGGCTGCATCACCTTCCCGCTGGTGGCCAGCTTTGGTCTGGTGGATGTGGTCAGCGGCAGCACCGTGGGCACCCTCTTCATCAGCCTGCCGACGGGCCTGGCCTCCCTGGGGGGCGGTGGCCGGGTGGTGGCTGCTGTCTTTTTCCTGTTGGCCTACGTGGCTGCGATCACCTCATCGGTCTCGCTGCTGGAGGTGCCGGTGAGCTCGTTGATGGATCGCTTGGGCTGGAGCCGCTCCAGGGCCGTCTGGCTGATGGTGCTGCTGATTGCCGTGATCGGCCTTCCTTCTGCTTTGGACATTGGGGTGCTGGAGCGGATGGATGCCCTCTTTGGCGGGGTCTGCCTGATCGCCGGTGGCCTGCTGCTGGCCCTGCTGCTGGGCTGGCAGGTGCCCGATCGTTTCCGCAGCGATCTGCTGGAGTCGGGTTCCTCGCCTGAGCTCGTGCGGCTGCTGCGCTGGTCCCTGCGTTGGATTTCGGTGCCGGCCATCAGCCTGGGCCTGCTGATCTCGATCATCGATCTGGCCAAGAGCTGGAGCGGCGCTGGCGCTTAACTGAGCGGAGCTTTCGTCTCCCCATGGCCATCGGTCCCCAGTGGCTCCAGCGCTTCAACTTCATTGAGCGGGCGAAGCTGGAGCGTCAGCTCTGGGAGGCCTTTGAGCGGGGCGAGCCGATCGAGACCCTGGTTGAGGAGTGTGAGCCCGGGTTTCAGAAGGAGGTCTGGAGCACCACGGCCACGCGCATCCGCAAGATCGAGCAGATGATGAAAAACCAGCAGGCTCCCAAGCCCTAGGCCCTGAGCCACTCCGTCAGGCCGCCGGGCTTGTCGATCAGTTCGATCCCCTGGGCCTTGAGTTCATCACGGATCCGGTCGGCGGCGGCAAAGTCCTTGGCGGCTTTGGCCGCCTTGCGGGCTTCAATCTGCGCTTCGATCTCAGCGTCGCTCGGACCGCCGCCGCTGGCGCTGCTCTCGGCTCCCTCGTGCTTCAGCCCGACGACCTCGGCCAGCTCCAGCAGCAGGGCCAGTTGCTGTTGATGGCTGGCTTGCTCCAGTTCGCCCTGGGCGCTGGCGTCGCCGCGCTCGATCCGGTTGGCCAGACCCCGCAGGGGCTTGGCCAACTCAAACAACACCGCCAGGGCGGCGGAGGTGTTGAGGTCGTCGTCCATGGCGGCGGCGAAGCGCGCGCGCGCATCCGCCAGGGCGGTTGGCAACTCTGAGGCGGCGGGGGTGGTGTCGCCGGCGAGGCCAAGGGCGGCGTTCAGTCCTTTCCAGCCAGTGGCGGCGGCCTCGAGGGCTTCCGCGGTGAAGTCGAGGGGTTTGCGGTAGTGGGCCTGCAGGGTGAACAGGCGCAGGGTCATTGGCGAGACCCCGGAATCCAGCAGGGCGCGGATGGTCGTGAAGTTGCCGAGGGATTTCGACATCTTCTGGCCGCCGACATTGACCATGCCGTTGTGGAGCCAGAAGTGGGCCAGCTCCTTGCCGGTGGCGGCTTCCGATTGGGCGATCTCGTTCTCGTGGTGCGGGAAGACCAGATCGGCACCGCCCAGGTGGATATCGATGGTGTCGCCGAGTTCCTCGCGCACCATGGCTGAGCACTCGATGTGCCAGCCCGGGCGCCCCTGGCCCCAGGGGGAGGGGAAGCTGGGTTCGCCGGGTTTGGCTCCCTTCCAGAGGGCGAAGTCAAAGGGGTGCTGTTTGCGGGCTTCCTCGGCACTGGCCACCCGACCGGCGGCGTTGTCCTGCTGCTGCTCCAGATCGCGGCCGCTGAGCTTGCCGTAGCCGGCGTGCTTCATCACGGCGAAGTAGACGTCTCCATCGGCGGAGTAGGCCGCCCCTTTGGACTCCAGCTCGCTGATCAGGCCGCGGATGGCATCGAGGCTGCGGGTGGCCCGCGGCATCCGATCCGCCGGCAGGATGTTCAGACGCCCCATGTCGGCGACGAAGGCGTCGATGTTGCGCTCGCTGACCTCCTCCATCGAGCTGCCCTCTTCGCTGGCGCGGTTGAGGATCTTGTCGTCGATGTCGGTGTAGTTCTGCACGAAGGTCACGGCGTAGCCGCTCCAGCGCAGGTGGCGGCGCAGCACGTCCCAGGCGATGTAGCTGCGGGCGTGGCCCAGGTGGCAGAGGTCATAGACCGTGACCCCACAGCAATAGATGCTGACCTTGCCCGGCTCGATCGGCTTGAACTCCTCGACGCGGCGGGTGAGGGTGTTGGTGAGCCGCAGGGTCATTTCGCTTCCATCCAGTTGGGGCCAACGCCGGTCTCCACCACCAGGGGCACAGACAGGGTCACCGCGCGCTCCATGGTTTCACGCGTGAGGTTGAGCACCGTCTCCAGGGCCTCGGGGGCGGCTTCGAGCACCAGTTCGTCATGGACCTGCAGCAGTAGCCGTGCGGGCAGGGCGCTCTCGGTGAGCCGTTGCTGCAGCTGCACCATCGCCAGCTTGATGATGTCGGCGCTGGAGCCCTGGATCGGGGCGTTGGCGGCGGCGCGCAGTTGCTGGGCTTCCATGCCGCCGCGGCGGGCGACATCCAGTTCGATCTCCAGGGGGTCCTTGCCCAGGTGACGTCCCAGGCCGCTGGGGTCAAAGGCAAAGGGGCGCCGGCGCCCCAGGATCGTTTCGACGTAGCCGCGGCTGAGGGCGAGCCGCTCCTGCAGCTCCAGGAAGGCGAAGACCTTCGGGTAGCGCTGCTTGTATTTGCTGAGGAACTCCTTGGCTTCGGCCTGGCTGACCCCCGTTTCCCGGGCGAAGCGCTGCACGCCCATCCCGTAGATCACCCCGAAGTTGATCGTCTTGCCCAGGCGGCGCTCGTCGCTGCTGACCTCGTCTTTTTCAAACAGCAGCCGGGCGGTGAGGGCGTGGACGTCATCACCGCTTTGATAGGCCTTCACCAGCACCTCCTCGCCGGAGAGGTGGGCCAGGATCCGCAGCTCGATCTGGGAGTAGTCGGCGCTGATCAAGGTCCAGCCGGCCTCCGGCAGGAAGGCCTTGCGAATCCGCCGTGAGAACTCCGTGCGTACGGGGATGTTCTGCAGGTTGGGGTTGCTGCTGGAGAGCCGTCCGGTGGCGGTGACGGCTTGGTTGAAGTCCGTGTGAACCCGTCCGGTTTCCGCCTCCATCAGGGCGGGAAGGGCATCGACATAGGTGCTCTTGAGCTTGCTCAAGGTGCGGTGCTCCAGCACCAGGGGCACCACCGGGTGGGCGTCCTCCAGCTTCTCGAGCACCGTCGCGTCGGTGCTCCAGCCGGTCTTGGTCTTGCGGGACTTCTTGCGATCGAGCCCGAGGGTGTCAAAGAGCAGCTCACCGAGCTGCTTCGGCGAGGCCAGGTTGAAGTCCGTGCCGGCGGCCTCCTTGGCGTCGCTCTCCAGTCGCTCGAGGGTGGCCTTGAGTTCCCGGCTGAGTTCGCCGAGGTAGTCGGTGTCGATGCGAATGCCGGTGGCTTCCATTAGGGCCAGCACCGGCTCCAGGGGCAGCTCCACCTGATCGAGCAGCGCCGTGAGGGGTTCACCCAGGGCCTCGAGTTGGCCGCGCAGCAGTGGGGTCAGGCGGTAGGTGACATGGACATCCATGCCGCAGTAGAGGGCGGCCTGGGTCATGGGGACGGCCGAGAAGTTGGCGCCCTTGGGGACCAGCTCGCTGTAGCTGGTGGGCAGGAAGCCGAAATTCCGCTGGGCCAGCAGCTCGAGGCCGTGTTTGGCGTTGGCATCCCGCAGGTAATCCGCCAGGAGGGTGTCCATGACAACGCCCGCCAGGGGCAGACCATGGCGCAGCAGGATCAGCCGGTCGTACTTGGCGTTCTGCAGCGTTTTGGGGTGCGCGGCGCTGCTGAGCCAGGGAGCCAAGGCCCCCAGTACTTGGTCGAGGGGGAGTTGCGCTGGATCGCTTAGTTCCGCCTGATGTCCCAGGGGGATGTAGGCCAGCTGATCGAGCCCCTCGCCCCAGCAGACTCCGAGGCCCACAAGTTCGGCCTGGAAGGGGTTGAGGCTGGTGGTTTCAGTGTCCAGCGCCACCGGGCTCTGGCGGTCGCAGCAGCCCAGGAGCCTCTGCACCAAGGCCTCGAGTGCCTCGCTACTGGTGATCAGTTGGGGCGCAAGGGCCGGCGGTGCAGCGTCGCGGGCGTCTCCGTCATCGGCGGCCGGATCGCTGAGCGCTTCGGCTTTTGCTTCTGCTTTGGCTTGGGGTTCGGCGGCGGCGACGGCCGGCGGTGGTTCGTTGGAGAAGACCGTGGCGAAGCTGTTGACCTGGCGCCGCAGGCTGAAGAGCTCCAGTTCCTCCAGGCTTTCGGCGAGGGAGTCGCTCTTGACTGCACCGAGGGGCAGACGCGGGTCCGTCGGCAGCGGAATGTCCACCAGGATTTCCGCCAGCATCCGCGAGCGGTAGGCGTTCTCCCGGTCCGTGCTGAGCTTGCCCAGCAGCGCCCCCTTCAGGGCTCCCTTGGGATCTTTGGCCTTGGGGCCCGCGGCTTCGAGTTGCTCCAGCGCCGCGTAGATCCCATCGAGGTCGCCGTAGGCCTGCAGCAGGTTGATGGCGGTCTTGGGACCGACGCCTTTGACGCCCGGAATGTTGTCGCTGCTGTCGCCCGTGAGCGCCTTGAGGTCCACGACCTCTTCAGGCGTGACCCCCAACTTGGCCACGACACCATCGCGGCGAATCTCGAGCGGTCCGCTGCTCTTGGCATAGGGCCCACCCCCCATATAGAGGACAGCGATGTCGCGCTCGTCGTCCACCAGCTGGAAGAGGTCACGGTCACCCGAGAGGATGCGCACCCGCCAGCCATCGTTGGCGGCTCGATTGGCCAGGGTCCCCAGGACATCGTCGGCTTCGTAGCCGGGAGCCATGCAGAGGGGAATGTCGAGGGACTGCTCGAGGATCTGCTGCAGGTTGCCCAGATCCTGGAAGAAGTGTTCTGGCGCTACGTCACGATGGGCTTTGTAGGCCTCGTCAGCTTCATGGCGGAAGGTGGGTTCAGCCGTGTCAAAGGCGATGACCACCCCCTGGGGGGCCAGGCCTTTGCAGTTGTCCAGCAGGGCCTTGAGAAAGCCATAGGTGACCGAGGTGGGAATGCCCTCTTTGGTGCTCAGTCCCCCCTCGCCCCCTTTGCTGAAGGCGTAGAAGCTGCGGAAGGCCAGGGAGTGGCCATCCACCAGCAGCAACAGGGGTTTGAGGGTGGTGCCGCCGGTCAAAACGCCCTGGAGATCAAGTGGGCCCAGCCTGGCAGAACGGGCCGGGCTGCTTTGAGTTCCTGCGGCCGTTATCGCTGGTGGCTCGAGCGGCAGTGGCAGCCGCAGGCCCCGCGGTTGCTGTTTGTCGGGCTGAATCCCTCCCGCGCCACGGCCGAGCGTGATGATCCGACCCTGCGGCGCTTGATCGCGTTTGCCCAGGCCTGGGGCTATGGATCGCTGGAGGTGCTGAACCTGTTCGCCCGCATCTCGGCCAGTCCGGCGGTGCTGCGGCGCAGCGCCGATCCGATCGGCCCGCAGACCGACCAGTGGTTGCAGCGGCGTCTGGGCGTCCTGGCGGACGCGCCCGGGGCCGCGGTCTGGCTGGGCTGGGGCAACGGCGGCCGCTGGAGGGATCGCGACCAAGCGGTGTTGCGCCTCTTGCGGCAGCAGGGTGTGCCGCTGCTGGCCCTCGGGCTGACCGCCAGCGGCCAGCCCCGGCATCCGCTCTATGCCGCCAAGGCTGCGCAGCCGCTGCGTTTGACCCATTCTGGGGAAGAGCTTCGGCCTGGTTGAGCGCCTCGATGACCCGCACCCCCAGCCGCTATGCGATCCATCTGCTGCTCTCCGGGGGGCATGAGCAGGTGGTGCACTTCCCCAGCCTCGATGCGTTCCAGCAGTGGTACGGCACGGTCCTGAACGCCGGCCCGGCCGATGCCTTCATCAACGTCCCGATCACGGAGTTGCCCGATGAGTACCTGGTGGTGCGCCCCAGCGCCGTGAAGGGGATCCGAGTGGAGCCGGTCTTCGGTGCCCTCGATGACGATGACTTCTGAGCTGATCTGGGGCTTTTCGTTTTTTGCCGGTGCCCTGGCCCAGCTGATCGCACGCCTGAGTGGCTGGCCTTCGGTGGTGCTGCTGCTGGCGTCGGGGCTGCTGATCGGTGATGCCGGACTGGATTGGGTGCAGCCCGAGCGCCTGGGGGGAGGGCTGGAGTCCTTGGTGGGGTTGCTGGTGAGCTTGGTGCTCTTTGACGGTGGCCTGAATTTGCGTCTGGCTGGCCGCGACCTGCAGCGCACGGTGCTGCAGTTGGTGCTTACCCGTGGTCTGCTCGGGCTGGTGGGCGGAGCCCTGCTGGCCCATGAGCTGGCGGGGTTGTCCTGGCCCTTGGCCTGGGTGTTTGGGGCCATCGCCCTGGGGACAGGGCCCACGGTGATCACGCCCTTGGTGCAGCAGATGCGTCTGGTGCCGCGCCTTTCGGCGGTGCTCGAGGCTGAAGGCCTGATCCTGGAGCCGGTGGGGGCCGTGCTGGCCTTGCTGCTGCTGCAGTTGGCCCTGGGTGATTTGTCCCAGTGGGATCAGGTCCTGCCGCTGTTGCTGCTGCGCCTGGGCGGTGGGGTGTTGATGGGTGGTTGTTGCGGCTGGCTGCTGGTCCTGGTGCTGCAGCGTCTGCCGAGTGAGGCCGAGGGACTCCGGTTGCAACTGAGCTTGGGGGTGCTGTTCCTGTTGGTGAGTGGCACCCAGGTGCTCTTGCCGGAGGCGGGGCTCCCGGCGGCGGTGTCGGCGGGGATCGTGGTCGGCCTGCGGCTCAAGGACGAAGCGAGCAACCTCGATGCCCTGATTGCCCACCTGGCGCAGCTGGCGATCACGGTGCTCTTTCCCCTCTTGGCCGCGGATCTCTCCTGGGCTGAGCTCTCGCCCTTGGGCTGGGGTGGTGTCAGCTGTGTGGCCGCCCTGATGCTGTATCGCTGGCTGGTGGTTCAGGCCGGTTCGCTGGGCCTGCCGGGATTGAGTTGGGGCGACAAGTTGATGCTCAGCTGGGTGGCGCCGCGGGGAATCGTGACGGCGGCCGTGGCCAGCTTGTTTGCCCTGAAATTGAGCGCCGCCGGGGTGAGTGGCGGCGGTGCGCTGAAGGGCCTGGTGTTCCTGACGATCTTGATCACCGTGGCGGTGCAGGGGCTGTCCGCTCCCCTACTGGCACGGCGCTTGGGGCTTGTGGAGAGCGACCTAGAGGCTGCGCTCGATGCGAGCCCTGGCCTCGCCACTGGGCTGGAGCAGCAACCAGGTGGTGAGCAGGTCGGGACCTTGAAGGCTGCCGAGTAGGGCGGCCCGCAGGGTCTTCATCAGGACGCCTTTCTTGACGCCGGCATCGGCCACGGCCTTGCCCAGCAGTTCTTGGGCGGTCTCGGCTGTCAAAGCGCCCTCGGGCAGATGCTCGAGCAGGGCCTTCAGGGCCGGTCGGGCACCGTCAAGCTCGAGTTGCTTGAGGGCGGCCTCGCTGAGTTCGGGGCGCTCAAAGAAGGGACGGGCCTGCTCGATGCCGTCCTTGAGGGTGACCAACGAGGGACCGAGCAGGGCGCAGAGTTCCTGGAGCCAGCTGGCGTCGCTGTGGCTCCAGCCCAGGGCCTTCCATTGGGGCTCGAGTTCAGCCAGAAGTTGCTCGGGGCTGCGCTCGTGGAGCACCTGGCTATTGAGCCAGTTGAGCTTGTCCCAGTCGAAGCGGGCTCCAGCTTTGTTGACCCGATCAAAGCCAAAGACCTGGGCCGCGTCGCTCAGGCTGAACCGCTCTTCCATGCCCTCCGGCGGCGACCAGCCCAGCAGGGTCATGTAGTTCGCCAGGGCCTCAGCGGTGTAACCCTGCTCGCGGAAGTCATTGACCGAGGTGACGCCGTCGCGCTTGGAGAGCTTCTTCCCTTCCTTGTTCAGGATCAGAGGGGTGTGGGCAAATTCGGGGACGGGTGCACCGAGGGCTGCGTAGAGCAGCAGCTGCTTGGCGGTGTTGGCGATGTGGTCTTCGCCGCGGATGACATGGCTGATGGCCATGGCGGCGTCATCCACAACCACCACCAGGTTGTAGAGGGGGTCGCCGATTTGATCGGCCGGAGCGCGACGGGCAATGACCATGTCGCCGCCCAGGTCGCTACCGGACCAGCGCATGGCGCCGCGGACCAGGTCGTTCCAGGTGATGACGGCCTCGTCATCAATGCGAAAGCGGATGGTGGCCTCGCGGCCCTCGGCGATGTAGGCCTGCTCCTGCTCGGGGCTGAGGTCGCGGTGGCGGTTGTCGTAGCGGGGGGCGCGGTTGGCGGCCGCCTGCTGCTCCCGCATTTCAGTGAGCTCTGCTTCGCTGGCATAGCAGCGATAGGCCTTGCCGGAGTCCAGTAGCTGCTGAATGGCGGCGCGATGGGCCTCGATTCGCTCGCTTTGGATCACGGGCTCCGCGTCCCAGTTGATCCCCAGCCACTTCAGCCCTTCAAGGATGTTGGCGGTGTATTCCGGCTTGCTGCGCTCCTTGTCGGTGTCTTCGATCCGCAGCAGGAACTCCCCACCGAGGTGACGGGCGAAGAGCCAGTTGAAGACCGCCGTGCGAGCGGTACCGATATGAAGCGTTCCAGTCGGGCTGGGGGCGAGACGCACACGGACCGCCGCTCCAGTTCCAGTCACTGGCGTTGACCTCAAGGTGGAAACGGGACTGACGGGATTCGAACCCGCAACTTCCGCCGTGACAGGGCGGTGCTCTAACCGGTTGAACTACAGTCCCTTGAGCGCTCTAAGAGCTCTCTCCGTCTGGGATTTCAAGGCCCCAGCCGTGTCGCGTTTGCGACCTCAAAAGTATCCGTTGTCGCCCTGCCCTCCGTCAACACACTCAGGGCCTGCGCCGGCAAACCTTGTGAACTGGCCCTGGTTTTGGGCACAAAAAAACCCGCCAAGGGCGGGCTTGAGATGGTGATGAGCGGAGCTCAGACGATCAGGGGCGGAAGCCGGCGGGTTCGATCAGGCGGACCTGATTGCCACGGGCAGTGAACTCACGGCCTTGGTCGCTCTGGACGACGACACGACCGCCGGATTTGACGCGGATCACCCGGGCACGAACCCAGCCGAGGGCGGCGGATTCCAGAACCTTGACCACATCACCGGGCTGTAGATCCAACTCCATGTCCGGAAACGAGAGACTGCAGGTAGGGGACATCGAACGCGCCGTGGAGGACTTGAACCCCCGACATCAGGTTTTGGAGACCTGCGTTCTACCAACTGAACTAACGGCGCAGGGCCGATGTCCCCTCTTCAAAGACTTCTGCTGAGCAGAGGTCTTCAGTGGCCACTCCTGGGAGAAGTGGCCGATGTGCTGGAGGCGGTGAGCCTCAGCGATCGAAGCGCTGCTTGACGCGAGTGGCTTTGCCCACCCGGTCGCGCAGATAGAAGAGCTTCGCCCGACGCACCTTACCGCGGCGCTCCACCTTGATGGAAGCCACTTGGGGGCTGTGGATCATGAAGACGCGCTCCACGCCGACGCCCTGGAAGATGCGGCGAACGGTGATGGTCTCGTTGAGGCCGCCGTGGCGCTTGGCGATGATCACGCCTTCGAAGGGCTGGATGCGCTCCTTGTTGCCCTCGGTGATGCGCACGCCGATCCGGACGGTGTCGCCGACGTAGATGTCGGGGAGCTCCTTGGGGTTCTTGGCGATCTGCTCGGCCTCAAAGGCCTGCATCAGGGCGTGGGCGCTGAGCTTGCCCACAGTGGCTTTTGCAGCAGCAGGCTTTTCGGCCACAGCTACGGCGGAGTCAGTTGCAGCCTCGGTGCCGGCGGCTTCCTGGGTCTCTTCGTTCTTGATCTCGTCGGTCATGTCCTTGGAATCCGCTGCCATCCCAGCTCCGTTAAAACGCCTGGCCAAACAACCAGTGTACTGGCTCAAGGTGCCCCCGAATTCCGGGGGCGCAGACGCCACAGCCGGCGGATTGCCAGGGTGGTGCCTGTGACCAGCATCCATAGCAGACCGAGCCCGTTGAGCAGCACGTAAATCGGCTCCGCGGTGGTGCCCAGCCATTCCCCTTCGTGCAGGACCATCAGCCAGTGCACCTGGTCCCGGCCGAAGCCTCCCCAATCCTTCAGAAGCCGATAGGCCATTCCGCTGCAGACGGTCAGCAGCAGCGGCAGCACCACCAGCGGAGCGATGGCGGCATGGAGGCGCCGCATCCAGGCCAGGGTTGCTTGCATGCGGCACAGTTCAGGGCTCAGGTTCTAACTTGCAGAGAGCAGGCCTGCACTGGCGCGATGAACCTCTTTGCTGATTTGCTGGCCGCCACCCAGAAAGAACAAGGTCAGGTGCCCCAGTCGGCGGTGACCCAGACCGGCCCCCGGATTCAGAAAAGTCGCCGCGGTGTCGAGGTCAAGAGCGCGCGTGAGATCGAGACGATGCGCCAGGCCAGCCGGATCGTGGCCACGGTCCTGCGGGAGATCATGGAGTTGGCCCAACCGGGCATGACCACAGGGGATTTGGACGCCCACGCGGAGAAGCGCATTCGCGAGATGGGTGCGACGCCCAGCTTCAAGGGCTACCACGGCTTTCCCGCCAGCATTTGCGCCTCGATCAACAACGAGGTGGTCCACGGCATCCCCAGCAACAAGCGGGTGATTAAGGCCGGTGACCTGGTCAAGGTCGACACCGGCGCCTACTTCGACGGCTACCACGGCGATAGCTGCATCAGCCTGTTGGTCGGTGAGGGTGCTTCCCAGGAGGCCCAGGACCTGGCGCGGGTGGCCCAGGAATCACTGATGAAGGGCCTGGCGACGGTCAAGGCGGGCAGCACCCTGCTGGATCTGGCCGGTGCGGTTCAGGACCACGTCGAGGCCAACGGTTTTGCGGTTGTGGAGGACTACACCGGCCATGGCGTGGGCCGCAACCTGCATGAGGAGCCCTCGGTTTTCAACTACCGCACCCGGGAGCTGCCGAACATGAAGCTGCGCCCGGGCATGACCCTCGCGGTGGAGCCGATCCTGAACGCCGGCAGCAAGGTTTGCCGCACCCTGAAGGACCGCTGGACCGTGGTGACCGTTGACGGCAGCCTCTCGGCCCAGTGGGAGCACACCATCGCGGTGACCAGCGACGGCTGCGAGATCCTGACCGACCGCGACTTCTAGGGCCGGCTGCTGACCAGCCGGAAGTAGGCCCAGCGACTGAGGGTCGCAAGGGGCATCAATAGATAAGTCAAGGGGTTTGGTGTGACGATCACCAACCCCAATCCCCAGTGGGTCTGCCGCAGGATTTCCCGGGCGACAAACGCCGCAGACATCAGCCCGATGGGATTGAGGGCGGAGCGAAATGGGCCGAGGACCAGCCGGCGGATTCGGAAGGTCTCAGTGGCCAGGTCCAGGCTCCGCAGGCTCAGCAGTTGGCCCTGCAGCCGTTTGCTGATCTCATAGAGCGGGCTGACCGCCGCTTGGATCTCGGCCTCGGAGGTGTTGATCCAGACCTCCCGTTTTCGCGTGCCGTCGTCCTGCTGGGCGTAGAGCTCGAGCAACCTCCAGCTGCTGAGGGCATTGACCTCGAGCGATCGCACGACCGCTTCGGGGCTGCGCTCGCCATGGCAGTTCACGCCATGGTTGATCACCAAGATGTCGGCCCGCGCCAGCACGTCGCTCAGGGCCTGCTCCTGGCCCACGCTCCAGCGCACCTGTTCGAGGGGGATGGGGTCACCATTGGCCCGCTCAATGCGTAGCGGTCGATCGCTGCTGGTCAGGGCGATCAGCTGCGCTCCCTCCGCGTCGAGCTGCTGCAACAGGGCTTGGCCCAGGCTGCCGCTGGCTCCAGTGAGGGCAACGGTGCGTCCTTGAAAGCGCGGCAGTCCCATGCAGCGGTGGGCGATGGCCTCAGCTTGCGCCATCCTCGGTGCAGAGGACGGTGCTTGGCATGTCGGCGGGGCTGGTGGCCTTGTTCGCTCCCTATTGCCAGGGGAGCGCGCGCCCGGCGGAATTGGAGCGCGCCCTGGAGACCTTGGCCCGTGGCTCCTGCTCTGGGGTGCGTCAGCTCAAGCCCGCTGGGCAGCGGCCCTTTGAGCTGCGTTGGCGGGCGGGGGTGGCCCCTTCGGAGCCGGCGCAGTTGGAGTTGGTGGTGGAGGCGGACCCGACCCGTCCGTCACCGGCACTGCCTGGGGCGAGCTACGCCTGTTCGGTGGCCACCTCTCAGCTGGTGCTCTGGCTGATGGATTGCAGGGAGCAGGACGGTTCGATGGATCTGCCGGAGAGCTTCTGGCAATGGTTGTTGCTTGGACTCGATCCGCCCCCCGGCACCCCTTAGATTCGATTGAACAACTGGGTTGACATGGGCCAGGGCAACGCGGCGAATCACGCTTGTTCCCCCGCCCTGCTGATCGGTTCCTGTGCGCCCTTCAGTGGCAAATCGGCGGTGGTGCTGGGCTTGGCCCGCCAGCTGCTGCAGCGTGGAGTGAGCGTTCGGCTGGGCAAACCCCTGGCCGATAGCGCTGAGGGGTCCGACCCGCTGATCGACGATGACGTGCGCTTCGTCGGCCAGATCCTGGGACTCAAGGATGACCAGCTGGTCCCTTCGGTTCATCTCAAGGACGCCGAAGCAGCTCGGGCGCGTCTGCTGGATGGCAACCTCCAGCCAGGGGCTGGATTCCAGCGGCTGCAGCAGCAACTGCAGTCCTCCAGCGAGGGGCTGACCTTGATGGAGGCCTCAGGCAGCCTCAACGATGGCCGTCTCTATGGACTGAGCCTGGCCCAGGTGGCCGAGGGCTTGCAGGCGCCAGTGCTGCTCGTCCACGCCTGGGACGACAGCAGCAGCGTTGAGCCCCTGCTCGCCGCGCGCGATCAATTGGGTGAGCTGCTGGCTGGGGTGGTGCTCAATGGAGTGCCCCCCGCCCAGGTGACGGCCCTGCGCGCTGATGTGGTCCCCGCCCTCGAGCGGCTTGGCCTGCCGGTGCTGGGGGTGATGCCCCGCTCGCCGCTGCTGCGCAGCGTCACCGTCGAGGAATTGGCTCGCCGCCTCGATGCCCGGACCCTGTGTTGCCCTGAGCGGCACGATCTTCTGGTCGAGACCCTGTCCATTGGTGCGATGAACGTGAACTCCGCCATGGAGTTCTTCCGTCGCCGCCGCAACATGGCTGTGGTCACGGGTGCGGACCGCACCGATATCCAATTGGCTGCGCTGGAGGCCTCGACCCAGTGCTTGATCCTCACGGGTGCGGGTGAACCGTTGCCCCAGTTGATCTCCAGGGCTGAGGAACTTGAGGTTCCCTTGCTCAAGGTCGACCACGACACCTTGACGACCGTTGGGGTGATCGAAAACGCCTTCGGTCAGGTGCGGCTGCATGAATCGGTGAAGGCCACCTATGCCTTCCGCCTTGTGGAAGAGCATTGCGATTTTGAGCGGCTTTTCAGTCGCCTACGGCTGCCAGTCCCTGCGTAATCACTGCTAGTTTCGAAACGTCAGCTGGTGTTATGCGTTGACCCGGTCTCTTGATTTGCCGGCCCTCGACCGGATTGACACCCTGGCTCAAGAGCTGGCGATGCTCCAGGACCGGAGTAAGCGTCGCATTGCCATTCTCGGCAGCCGCCATGTTCCGGTGGTTTCGGTCCACCTGGTGGAGTTGGTGGCCCGCTCCCTGGCCCAGGAGGGGCACAGCTTGATTACTTCGGGCTCCCAGGGCGTGAATGCCGCTGTGATTCGCGGTGTCCTGGAGATCGACCCGTCACGGTTGACGGTGCTGCTGCCGCAAAGCCTGGATAGACAACCCCGGGAATCCCGCGAGCAGCTCGATCGGGTTCTGCACCTGGTCGAGAAACCGGAGAACGACGAACTGCCGTTGCCGATGGCCAGCAGCCTCTGCAACCAGGAGATCATTCGCCGCTGCGATCAGCTGATTTGCTTTGCCTTCCACGACAGCGAGACCCTGCTGGCGAGCTGCCGAACCGCAGAAGACATGGGCAAGGTGGTCAGCCTGATGTTCTTCGACTGACCCTTTTGCTCAGTTGGCCGCGGCAATGACGGCCTGCAGTCCCTCCCAATAGAGAAGACCGGCGCAGGTCATGGCACCGGCCCAGCAGAGGGAGCGAACGGGCGGAAGGTTGGCGACGTAGGCGGCGATGTAGCCCAGCCGCAGGGCCGGATAGATCCAAGCGGCGGCGATGGCCACCGGCGAGCTGACGCCGGCCATCAGACAAATCAGCGCGGCCGGGGCGTAGAGGGTGAAGGCCTCAAAGCTGTTGAGGTGCGCCCAGTTGGCCCGCTTGCCCCAGTCCGGCAGCCGCTCGGCCATGGCCCGGGGGGCGGCCAGGTCGCTCAGTTGGAAGTCGGCCTTGGAGCGGGCCGCGCCGAGGGGCACCAGGCTGGAGACCACAACACCGGCGCTGAGGAAGAGCGACCAGGCAAAGGCGGGATGCATCGGGGCCAACGGGCTTGGGTTGCCTCCTTTTCTAGGCTGAGCCCGGTTCACCCCGCGCGACCGCATGGCCTCCAGCTACTCCTTCGACGTCGTCTCCGATTTCGATTGGCAGGAATTGGTGAACACCCTGGACCAGGTGCGCCGCGACGTCTCGACCCGCTACGACCTCAAGGATTCGGGCACCGAAGTGGACCTGGAGGAGACCAGCCTGACGATCACGACCGCAAGCGATATGACGCTGCAGGCGGTTGAGGATGTGCTGCGTCAGAAGGCGACCAAGCGCAACCTCTCGCTCAAGATCTTCGACTTCCAAACCCCTGAGCCCGTCGGCGGCAACAAGGTCAAGCAGGTGGTCAAATTGCGCAAAGGGCTCAGTCAGGAGCTGGCGAAAAAGCTCAGCAAAACCATTCGCGACGAGCTCAAGAAAGTCACTGTCGCCATTCAGGGTGATGCCCTGCGGGTGACCGGCAAAAGCAAAGATGACCTTCAGGCGGTGATTCAGCTGCTGAAGGACCAGGACGTCGAAGTGCCCCTGCAGTTCCAGAACTACCGCTAGATCGCAGCGTTTCTGTCAGCCCATGACCCGCTCAGGCTGGCGTTTTTGGATCGATCGGGGCGGCACCTTCACCGATGTGGTGGCCTGCAGGCCGGATGGGGAGCTGGAGGTCTTCAAGGTGCTCTCGGAGCAACCCGACCATCCGGGGGATCCGGCGGTTCGGGTCATTCGTCAGTGCCTGGGACTGGGGACGGAGCAGCCAGTCATTCCTCCGGGGCTCGTGGCCGAGGTGCGGCTGGGGACCACGGTGGCCACGAATGCCTTTTTGGAGCGCGGCGGTGCGCGCACCCTGTTGCTGATCAACCGGGGCTTCGCTGATCTGCTGACGATTGGAGATCAGCACCGGCCTGATCTCTTCGCCTTGGCCATTCGCCGTCCGAAGCCGTTGCAG
>NZ_JAFMKL010000084.1:0-7091 GCF_017852955.1 Vulcanococcus sp. DEBay_Sum22DG08_74 | reverse complement strand
GGCCAGTTGGTAGCCCCCCTTGGGGCCACGGCTGCTGTTGAGCAGGCCCCCCTTGCGCAGGCTGGTCATCATCTGCTCGAGGTAGCGCTCGGGAATGCCCTGTCGCTGCGCGATGACCGAGACCTGTAGCCGTCCTCCTTGGGCCTGGATGCCAGCGAGTTCGATCAGGGCGAGCAGTCCGTAGCTGGTTTTGGCGTTGAAGGGCAACGGACGTGCTTGAGGCAATTCCACGGTAAAGCACTTGGGAATTGGTGTTGCCAAGTTCCCTTTTGCAGTCTCAGTTCAGGTTGATCTTTTCTCGCTGTGCAGGGATTCCCGATCTGTTGGCCGTGTTTTGCGAGCTGTAGGCTGAGGGCCTTGCCCGATCGCCCCTCCCTTGGCTGATCTTGTTGCTGCCGCTCTGCAGCCCGGAGCCCTGATCACGCTGGTGGTGTTGCTGGGCTCCGTGGTCCTCTTCATCTCCGGTTGGCTGGCGCCCGATCTCACGGGGTTGCTCGCCGCCGGCCTGCTGGTCAGCTTCCACGTGATCGAGCCGCGCGAAGCCCTGGAGGGTTTTGGCAGCCCTGCCCTGATCACCCTGGCTGGTCTGTTCGCCATCTCCGCTGGGCTGTTCCGCAGCGGGGGACTCGATCGTCTGCGCGCCTTGATCGGCTCCGACGCCATTCGCAGCCCGAAGCGAATGATTGCCTTGATGGTGGCGGTGGTGGGTCCCGTTTCTGCGGTTGTTCCCAATACCCCGATCGTCGCCAGCCTGCTTCCGGTGGTGGAGGGCTGGTGCAAACGCCGCCGCATCTCCCCGTCGAAGGTGCTGCTCCCGTTGTCCTTTGCCACGGTGCTCGGGGGGACGATCACCCTGCTGGGCAGCTCGGTGAACCTGCTGGCCAGCGAGGTCAGTAGCCGTCTGGGCTACGGCAGCTTTGGCTTATTCAGCTTTACCCCGATCGGTCTGGGGGTCTGGCTGCTGGGCGGTTCGCTGATGGTGCTGCTCGCCGATCGCTTTCTGCCGGATCGGGGCCGCGATGACGACGACCTGATCGCTGACCTCTCCAGCAGTGGATACCTGACCGAGGTCAAGATTCCATTGGGTTCTGAGCTCATTGGCCAGTCGCTCCACGCCACGCGGCTGCAACGGCGCTTTGACCTCGACGTTCTGGAGCTGCACCGCGGCGCGGAGCGCTTTATGCCTCCCTTGGCCGACCGCACCTTGATGCTCGGGGATCGTCTGCTGCTGCGCTGCAGCCGCGAGGACCTGCTGCGCCTCCAGCAGGACCACACAGTGGTCTTGGCCCCCACGCCGGAGCAACCGCTCAGCCTGGAGCAGGACAACAGCCAGCGGATGGTGGAGGTGCTGTTGCCCTCCGGCTCCACCCTCGCCGGTGACTGCCTGCGCGATCTGCGTTTCCGGCAGCGCTACAACGCCACGGTGTTGGCCCTGCGGCGCGGCAATGCCGTGCTGCGGGAACGGCTCGGGCGCGCCCAACTCCGTGAGGGGGATGTGCTGCTGCTGCAGGGTCCCAAGGACGCCATCCGCGGCCTGGCGGCCAGTAATGACCTGGTGGTCCTGGAGCAGTTGGAGAAGGACCTGCCCACGGTCAGCCGCAAGCGCGTGGCGCTGCTCATTGCTGCCCTGGTGCTGCTGTTGCCCAGCTTTGAGATCATCCCCTTGGTGGCGTCCGTGCTGCTGGGCACGGTGGCCATGGTGGTGACCGGTTGCCTGCGCGCCGGTGAACTGCAACGGGTGGTCCGCCTGGATGTACTGGTGCTCCTGGGCTCGCTGGCGAGCTTCAGCGTTGCCCTGGAAAAAACGGGTCTGGCCTCTGCCCTGGCCCAGGCCCTGTTGCTCGGCTTGAGCAGCTGGCCGGTCTATGGCGCCATGCTCGTGGTGTTCCTGTTCACCGTCGCGTTGACCGAAGTCATGAGCAACGCGGCGACGGTGGCGATGTTGATTCCCATCGCGGGTCAGTTGGCCCAGGGGCTTGGCCTACCGCCGATGGCCTTGATTTATGTGGTGCTCTTCGGCGCCAGCCAGAGCTTTCTCAGTCCGATTGGCTACCAAACCAACCTGATGGTCTATGGCCCGGGTCGCTATCGCTTCTTGGATGTCTCCCGCTATGGCTTCCCCTTGACGATTGCGATGGCCATCGCCGTTCCTTGGATGGTCTGCCGCTGGTTCGGCCTGTAGAACGTGAGCTCGCAAGGCCCGCGGGGTTGGATGAAGCGCCTCAAACAGTGGTTGCTCTGGCTGTGGCATCACGAGGCCAGTCGCGGCCAGAAAGCCCGGGGCTTGGCGGCAGGGGTGTTCATGGGGTGCTTCCCGATCTTCGGTCTGCAGACCTTGCTGGGCATCGCCCTGGCCAGCTTGGTGCGCGGGAACCACATCCTGGCTGCGGCGGGTACTTGGATTAGCAACCCCCTGACCTACATCCCCCTCTATTGGTTCAACTACAGCGTCGGTTGCTGGTTGCTGGGCCCTGGCCCTGCCTTGCCCACCCTTGAGGCAATCCAGCAGGGGGGCATCTGGGAGCTCGGGCTGGCGATCTCCAGCCGTCTGTTGCTGGGCTCCACCCTGGTGGGATCCCTCAGCGCAGCGCTGTTTGGTGGGATCTACTGGTGGTTGCTCAAGCGCAGCCAGCAGGGCCGCGCCCATACCTAGCCCTCGGGGACCCGCTTCCAACCGGCCAGCACCCCAAGGATGTCGGCGGCGCTGACCAGGCCCACGAAGGCCCCGAACTCGTCGACAACAACCCGCACGGAGCTGCGGTCGCCGCGCCGGAAGCTGGTGAGCAGCCGATCGGCACGGATCATCTCGGGGACGAATTGCGGCGCATCACAGAGCTGGCTGATCAGGCGGTAGCCCCCACCGCTGAGCAGCTCAGCCATGGCTCGCTCGCGGCTTTGAACCCCCAGCACCTCATCCACCTCTTCCCCCAGGACAACCCACCAGGCGTCATCGGCGGCCTCAAGGATCTCCTGGCGAACCGAGTCCAGGCTGGCGCCGCCTGAAAGGGACGGGGTCGCCACCCGTGAAACCATCAGATCCCTGGCGGTGAGGTCGTTGAGGGCAAAGACCTTGCCGATCATCGCGGCCTCGTCGGCTTCGATCTGGCCCTGCTGGGAGCCCAGGCGCGCCATCAGGTGGATCTCACGTTCGTTGGTGGTGAGTTCACTCGTGGCTGTGATGGCCGGCATCAGCTTCTCCAGCACCAGCAGCAGCGGCAGGGTCAGCCGCTCGAGCATCAGCAGAATGCGGGCCGAGACCAAGGAGATCGGCATGGCGAAGCTGTTGCCGATCGTTTTGGGCAGGATTTCAGCGAAGAGGATCACGGCCACCGTGAACCCGACGTTGAAGAGCAGCAGGGCCCAGCGGCCCCCGACGCTTTCGAACACCTGGTTGGCCTGGCTACCGAGCAGGATTGAACCGGAGATGTTGAACAGGTTGTTGATCACCACCAGCAGCACCAGGGCCCGCCCGGGCCTGGCCTTGATGCGCTCCAGTGCCCGTGATCCCGGCACCTTTTGCTGCTTGAGGGTGTGGACCTGAATCGGATTCACCGTCAGCATGGCGGCTTCCGTACTGGAGGCCAAAGCCGAGCCCACCAGGATCAGCACCGCCATCACCAGCAGCACAACGATCGGATTCATCGACTGGCGCAGGCTGCGAGATCGATCGGACCTTACCTACGGTTTGCGGGATGAACCCGTCTTCGAGCAATCCAGTCCGGGCGCTACAGCGTTGGCGCCATCAGCTCACGGTGCCGCAGTTCACCGTGGTGACGGGCCTGCTGGTGATCGTTTTGGCGACACTGCTGCTCTCGACGCCGCTCTGCTCCAACTCCAACGTTGGTTTGTGGCAGGCCCTGTTCACGGCTACCTCGGCGATCACTGTGACCGGTCTTTCGGTGATCGATATCGGAGAGGATCTGACCTTCGCAGGCCAGGTGGTGCTCGCGGGCTTGATCATCACCGGTGGTCTCGGACTGATGGCGATCACGACCTTCCTGCAGGGGTTTGTGCAGGGCCGATCCGGCTTGCGTAATCGTTTGGACAAGGGCCGTGCCCTTGATGAATTCGGGGTCGGCGGCATCGGACCCACCTTCCACAGCATCCTGCTGGTGGCCCTCTGTGTGATGGGCTTGGGCACGGTGGTGCTCTACAGCTTTGGTTTTACCGACATCGAGGACCCTGGCAGACGGCTTTGGGCTGCGATGTTCCATGCCATCAGCGCTTACAACAACGCCGGATTTGGCCTCTGGTCCAACAGCCTGGAGAGCTATCGCGATAACCCCGTGGTGACTGGGGTCATCGCTTTCATGATCGTCATCGGTGGCATTGGTTGGCGGGTGGCCAATGACATCTGGAACAACCGCTTTCGGTTGGGTCGCCTGCGTCGCCTGAGCCTTCACACCCGCCTGGTCATTCGCAGTACGGCGCTGTTGATCGTCATCGGCGCGGTGGGTCTGTTGATTACCGAGCACATCGGCTACGGCGCCTCGGCGATGGAGCCCTATGGCTGGCTTGAGGACCTGCAGATCGTCCTCTTTCAGTCGATCACCACCCGCACCGCCGGCTTCAACACGATTCCCCTCTCCGCCCACCAGATCACCGACGCCGGGCTGCTGCTGATCATCCTGTTGATGTTCATTGGCGCCAGCCCCGGCGGCACCGGTGGCGGGGTGAAAACAACGACCTTCGCCATCCTGATGGGGGCCACCCGCTCGACCCTCCAGGGCCGCAGCCATGTGCTGCTGCACCGCCGGCAGATTCCCGATGCCACGGTGCTGCGGGCCGTGGGGGTCACCTTGGCTTCGGCCCTGTTTGTGGTGCTGATGGCCTTGACCTTGGGTTTGGGGAATTCCCTAGGGCAGCAGCAGGTGCAGTCCTTCAGTTTCCTGGAGAAGCTCTTCACCTGCGTCTCCGCCTTTGGCACGGTCGGCCTGGACCTGGGGGTCACGGCCCATCTCAACCGCTGGGGCCAACTGGTCTTGATGGTGGGGATGTTCGTGGGGCGGGTGGGAATCCTGTTGCTGCTCTCCGCGCTCTATGGCACCCGGCCCCAGAGCCGGGTGGGTTATCCCAAGGAAGATTTGTATGTCTAGTGGCTTCAGCACTTAGAACAGGGGCGACGAGCACCGGGCTGTGAATCAGTGGCTGTGAATCAGTGGTGGCAGTGGAGCGCTGAAGCCGGGGTACGCCGCGGCAGTTTTGCCGTCATCGGGGTCGGACGTTTTGGCTCCTCGGTCTGCTCGGAGTTGCTTCAGTCCGGGGCGGAGGTGTTGGCCATTGATTCCAACCAGCGCGCCATCGATGAGCTGCGCCAGATCGATCCCGCCATCGAAGCGCGGGTGGTGGACTGCACCGATGAAGAGGCCCTGCGGGCGGCAGGGGTGCTGGACATGGAGACGGTGGTCGTGGCCATGAGTGAACCGCTGGAGGCCAGTGTCACCGCGACCTTGATCTGCAAGGACTCCGAAGGCAGTCGGGTGAAGCAGGTGATCGCCCGGGCCACGAGCGACATCCACATGAAGATGCTCAAGCGCGTCGGCGCGGACCGCGTGGTCTTCCCCTCAAAAATGATGGGTCAGCGGCTCGGGATGGAGCTGGTCCGCCCGAATCTGCTGGAGCAGTTGCGTTTGGACGACCGCAGCAGCATTGAAGAAATCAAGGTCCCCGCAGCTTTCATCGGCCATTCGCTGCGGGATCTCAACCTCCGCAAGCACTACAACGTCAATGTCCTGGCGGCAGGACCGGCGGGCGAGCTGCATGTGAACCCCCCGGCCTCCCATGTCCTGGCTGAGGGCGAGCTGCTGGTGGTGATGGGCTCTGAGGATTCCCTGCGGGCGTTGCCCGCCAGTTGAGGGATGGGCTTTGTGCGCTTTCCCTCACCCCGTTAATGACAGCTTGTGCCCAAAGCCCCCCTAACCCCCCAAGCCGGAGCTAGCCCGGGTCGATAGCGCTCACCAAAGGGGGCTGGCTGTGATGGTCAGTAGCTCAGTTGCTTCGACGGCTTTACCACCACCGCTGAAGGAAAGCGGTCAGCGGGAGGTGTTTTGCGGCCTGACCTCGATCGTCTGGTTGCATCGGCGCATGCCGGATGCCTTTTTCCTGGTGGTGGGCTCCCGCACCTGCGCCCACCTGATCCAGAGCGCCGCCGGGGTGATGATTTTTGCCGAACCCCGCTTCGGCACCGCGATCCTTGGCGAGCGCGATCTGGCCGGCTTGGCGGATGCCAACGAGGAGTTGGATCGACTCGTCGCGCAACTGCTGGAGCGCCGCCCCGAGATCCGCACCCTGTTCCTGGTGGGGAGTTGCCCCAGTGAGGTGATCAAGCTCGACCTGGCGAAGGCCTCGGAGCGGCTGAATCAGCAGCACGCCGGGCGCGTGACGGTGATCAACTACACCGGCAGTGGCATCGAGACCACCTTCACCCAGGGGGAGGACAGCGCCCTGCAGGCGCTGGTTCCCCTGATGCCTAAAACGGACCAGCCCCAGCTGTTGATCGCAGGGACCCTGGCGGATGCGGTCGAAGACCGTTTGGTCGGCCTGTTCCAGAAACTCGGCATTGAGCGGGTGGTGAGCCTGCCGCCACGGCGTTCCACTGAGCTTCCCCCGGTGGGCCCGGGGACCCAGCTGCTCCTGGCGCAGCCCTTCCTCTCCGGTACGGCTCGGGCCTTGGTGGACCGCGGAGCCACGTTGGTGCCTGCGCCCTATCCCTTTGGTGTTGAAGGCAGCCGGGACTGGATGGCCGCGGCGGCCAGGGCCTGTGGCATTGCGCAGGACCGTATTGATGCCGTGCTGGATCCCCTGGTGGAGCGCGGCCGGCGGGCCTTGGCTCCCCACCGGGAGGTGTTGGCGGGCAAACGTCTCTTTCTGCTTCCCGATTCCCAGCTGGAGCCGGCCCTGGCGCGCTTTCTCTCGCGGGAGTGCGGCATGGAGCTGGTGGAGGTGGGAACCCCCTACCTCGACCGTCAGTTGATGGCCGAAGAGCTGGCGCGCCTGCCCGAGGGCACGCAGCTCAGCGAGGGGCAACATGTCGAAAACCAGCTGCAGCGGGTGCGCGAGGGGCGTCCCGATCTGGTGGTTTGTGGTTTGGG
>NZ_JAFMKL010000083.1:0-7116 GCF_017852955.1 Vulcanococcus sp. DEBay_Sum22DG08_74 | reverse complement strand
CCCTGGCCAACGCCTGTTGAACGTGGAGGCCGAGGCGTCGGCCTTGGTGGCGGCAGAGCGCACGGCCCTGAATCTGGCGATGCGCCTGTCGGGAATCGCCACGGCAACGGCCCGGCTGGTGGCTGAACTGGAGGGCAGTGGCATCCAATTGGCGGACACCAGGAAGACCACGCCCGGTTTGCGGGTGCTGGAGAAGTACGCCGTGCGCTGCGGCGGTGGGGTCAACCATCGCCTCGGCCTGGATGACGCGGCGATGTTGAAGGAGAACCATCTGGCCTGGGCCGGTGGGGTCGCTGCAGCGATCGCCGCTGTTCGCTCTGCGGCCCCTTGGCCGGCGCGCGTCATCGTGGAGGCCGAGACCGCCGCCGAGGCCCAGGCCGCGATTGAGGCCGGAGCCGATGGGGTGTTGCTCGATGAGTTCAGCCCCGAGGCCCTGCTGGAGCTCGTCCCCCAGCTGCGGGCCCTGACCAGCCGCCCTGTGGTGCTGGAGGCTTCGGGGGTGCAGCCGGAGCAGCTTCGGGCCTATGCCGCCACAGGACTGGATCTGATTTCCACCAGTGCACCGGTGACCCGCAGCAGCTGGCTGGACCTGAGCATGCGCTTCTCCAGCTGAGTTCATTCCCGCGGAGAGGGATGATCTGAAGATCTCCCCCGCATCTCCATGCTTCGCATCGCCCAGTCCCTGGAGAACCAGCTGCGCGATGCAATGCAACGGGCATTCCCTGAGGCGGCTGCGGCGGGCCAGGCCTTCGATCCCCAGCTCGCGCCGGCCAGCAAGCCCGAATTTGGTGATTTTCAGGCCAATGGCGCCTTGCCCCTGGCCAAGCCCTTAGGCCAGCCCCCCCGCAAGATTGCCGAGGCGGTGGTGGAGCAACTCAAGGCGGACGAGGGCTTCATGGCCCTCTGCCAGGAGCCGCAGATTGCTGGCCCTGGCTTCATCAACATCACGCTTCAGCCCGAGCGTTTGGCGGCGGAGGTGCAGCAGCGCCTCGGGGATGCCCGCCTCGGCGTGCCGGCTGTGGAGCAGGCCGCTCCTGTGGTGGTGGACTTCTCCAGCCCCAACATCGCCAAGGAGATGCACGTGGGGCACCTGCGCTCCACGATCATTGGCGACTCCCTGGCCCGTGTTCTGGAGTTCCGCGGACACCCGGTCCTGCGGCTGAACCACGTCGGCGATTGGGGCACCCAGTTCGGGATGCTGATTACCCACCTCAAGCAGGTGGCCCCCGAGGCTCTGGAGACCGCCGATGCGGTGGACCTGGGCGACCTGGTGGCCTTCTACCGCGAGGCCAAAAAGCGCTTCGACGAGGACGAGGCCTTCCAGACCACCTCCCGGGAGGAGGTGGTGAAGCTGCAGGGGGGCGATCCGGTCTCCCTGAAGGCCTGGGGGCTGCTCTGTGACCAGAGCCGCCGAGAGTTCCAGAAGATCTATGACCGCCTGGACATCCGCCTGAGCGAACGGGGGGAGTCCTTCTACAACCCCTATCTCGAGGGGGTGGTCCGCGACCTCGAGGCCACGGGGCTGTTGGTGGTGGATGACGGAGCCGGTTGCGTCTTCCTCGAGGGGGTCAGCGGGAAGGACGGCAAGCCTTTGCCGGTCATCGTCCAGAAGAGTGATGGCGGCTTCAACTACGCCACCACTGACCTGGCGGCGATCCGTTATCGCTTCGGCTCAGCCCCGGAGGGCGATGGAGCCCGCCGGGTTGTGTACGTGACCGATGCCGGTCAGGCCAACCACTTTGCGGGGGTGTTTCAGGTGGCCCGCCGCGCCGGTTGGCTCCCCGAGGGGGCCCGTCTGGAGCATGTGCCCTTCGGTCTGGTGCAGGGGGAAGACGGCAAGAAGCTGAAAACCCGTGCCGGTGACACGGTGCGCCTGCGGGATCTGTTGGATGAGGCCGTGGAGCGCTCAGAGGCGGACTTGCGTCGCCGCCTGGAGGAGGAGGGCCGCAGTGAGGACGAGGCCTTCATCGCTCACGTGGCCAACACCGTCGGACTGGCGGCGGTGAAGTACGCCGACCTCAGCCAGAACCGAATCACCAACTACCAGTTCAGCTTTGATCGGATGCTGGCCCTGCAGGGCAATACGGCTCCCTACCTGCTCTACGCCGTGGTCCGCATTGCTGGGATCGCCCGCAAGGGCGGCGACCTGGATGCCGCTTCCACAGGGGGGCTTCAGTTCAGTGAACCCCAGGAATGGGCCCTGGTGCGGGAGCTGCTGAAGTTCGATGCGGTGATCGCCGAGGTGGAGGAGGAGTTGCTGCCCAATCGCCTCTGCACCTATCTCTTTGAACTGAGCCAGGTCTTCAACCGCTTCTACGACCAGGTGCCCGTGCTCAAGGCTGAGCCAGAGGCCCTGCCGTCTCGCCTGGCCCTTTGCCGTCTGACCGCCGACACCCTCAAACTGGGCTTGGGTCTGTTGGGTATCCCAACGCTGGATCGGATGTGATGGAGCAACCGTCGCCATTGGCTCGCCCCGAGGTGGAGAGCCTGCATGCCTACAGCGCCCCCCTGGAGGGACGCCGAAAGCTCCTGCGGCTGGATTTCAACGAGAACACCGTCGGCCCAAGCCCCCGCGTAGTTGAAGCGCTGCGGTCCATTCCCGCCGATCACATCGGCATCTATCCGGAGTACGACGGTCTTCGCGAAGCGGTGGTCGCCAACCTTGGGCTCCCGCTGCAGCCCGAGCAGGTCGGTCTATTCAATGGCGTTGATGCGGCGATTCATGCCGTCTTCCACGCCTATGGCGACCGCGGTGAGACGTTGCTCACCACCTCGCCAACCTTTGGTTACTACACCCCCTGCGCTCAGATGCAGGGGATGGTGATTGAGGCCGTTCCCTACGTCGGTGCGTCCTTCGCGTTCCCTCTGGAGGCGATTCGCGAGCGCCTGCAGGCCCTGCAGCCTCGTCTGCTTCTGATCTGCAACCCCAACAACCCCACGGGAACTCGCTTGGCTCCGGAGCTGATCCTTGAGCTCGCGGCCGCGGCTCCGGCAACCCTGGTGGTGGTGGATGAGCTCTACGAGGCCTTCACCGGTGACAGCGTGCTGCCCACGGCCGATTTCGCCGCCACTCCGAATCTGCTGGTGCTGCGCTCCTTGGCCAAAACCGCCGGCCTGGCGGGGCTGCGCATCGGCTTTGCCCTGGGCCATCCCTCGGTGGTGGATCGCATCAGCCGCGTCACGGGGCCCTATGACATCAACAGCTTTGCGGTCACCGCGGCCTTCGCGGCCCTGAAGGATCAGGCCTACGTGGATGCCTACGTGCAGGAGGTGTTGCAGGCCCGCACCTGGATGGCCCAGCAGCTCCTAGCAGCTGGAGTGCGCCACCACATCGATGGTGGGAACTATCTGCTGGTTTGGCCGAAGAACGATCCAGCACGGATCGATCAGGGTTTGCGGGAGGCGGGAATCCTGGTGCGAGCAATGACCGGTAAGCCGTTGATCGATGGCTCACTGCGGGTCAGCCTGGGAACCACAGCGCAGATGCAGCAGTTCTGGGCGGCCTATGCCGCCCTGGAAGGACTCGCGGCCTAGCGCATGACGTCGATCTGGGTGCCCTCGCCGAGCTTGCCCGGCAGGCTCAGCACCCGGCCGACCCGTTTGACGCTGGTGCCCTTCATGGCTTCCAGGAAGGGTTCGACGCTGCTTTGGTCGCAGTTCGCCGGGGTTTTGCCGCTGACGTACTGCACGGGGATCACCCGCTTGGGGGCTAGCTCACGCACCACCGCCGCGGCTTCCGCCCCGTCGTAGACCTTGGCGCCGCCGCCGACACCGACGATCAGCACGTCGGGCTTGCCCAGCAGCACACGATCCTCAGGACTCAGCTGGGCGGCTGTGCCACCGAGGTGGGCAAAGCTCAGGCCGCCCTGGTTCCAGCGCCAGAGGGTGGCCTGGCCGAAGCGCCGACCGCCAAAGCGGTCATGGGGTGCGGAGATGCCTTCGATCTTGAGGCCGGCGAGGCGGTAGGAGCCCGGTTGGCTCAGAAACTTGCCTTTCGCCACTGGAGCCCCTTCATCCAGCAGCAGGCTGCTGGCGAGAATCACATTGGCGCTGACCCGGGGTTCCGCCAGTCCTGAGGCGCAGGCCACGGCCTTGAACGGGTTCACCAGAACCTTGGCGCCACCGCCTTGGATCAGCAGGGCGCTGTGGCCGTAGCTGGTGATCGTCACACCGGTGTTGGCACTCGCCGCCAGGGGCAGGGCGACGGCTGCGGCAGCCAGGGTGCGGATCAGCAGGGCCATGGAGCAGCTGGAGTTGGGCCGAACGTTAGCCGGCTGCCGCTTGGGCCAGGAAATTTCCAAGGAGCTGATGACCGCTCTGGGTGAGGACGCTTTCCGGGTGGAACTGCACCCCCTGCAGATGGGGGTACTCCCTGTGGCGCAGGCCCATGATCGTGCCGTCTTCGAGCCAAGCGGTGATCTCGAGGCAGTCGGGCAGGGACTCCCGCTCGGCAATCAGGCTGTGGTAGCGGGTGGCCGTTAGGGGGTTGGGCAAGCCGGCGAAGACCCCAGCACCCTCATGGAGCACCGGTGAGGTCTTGCCATGCATCAGCTCCTTGGCTCGGATCACCTTGCCGCCGTAGACCTGGGCAATGGATTGATGGCCCAGGCAAACCCCCAAGGTGGGGATCCTTGGGCTGAGTTCTCTCAGGACCTCGAGGCAGACCCCGGATTGATCCGGGTCGCCGGGGCCCGGCGAAATCAAGATGGCGTCGGGGTTGAGCTCACGGATCTGCTCCAGGCTCAAGGCGTCGTTGCGCTCGACCCGCAGGTCTTCAGTGATGGGGTGGTCGGCCGCCAGTTCACCCAGGTACTGCACCAGGTTGAAGGTGAAGCTGTCGTAGTTGTCGAGAACGAGAAGCATCAGCCCTGCAGCCAGGGCACCATTCAAACGCCCAGACGGACCAAGAGGGCGGGGAGCACCAGCAGCGCCGCGATCACCAAGGAACTCAGGGCCGCCACCAAGACCGCTGCGGCGGCGCAATCCTTGGCGATTCGAGCCAGGGGGTGAAATTGCCGGCCGATGGCCAGGTCGACCACCGCTTCGGTGGCGGTGTTGATCAGTTCCAGCACCAGGACGGCGGCCACGGTCAACACCAGGACGGCCAGTTGGGGCAGGGGCAGCTGCAACCAGAGGCCCAGGCCAAAGACACAGGCCCCGGTCACCACATGGATGCGGAAATTCCGCTGGCTGCGGAAGCCGTAGATCAGGCCCTGGGCGGCATAGCGAAAGCTGGCCGGCAGATCACTGGCGACCTGCCAGGCTCCGAGCCGCCGCACCTTATTGCCAGCACCAGTTCCCGCCTCGCTCGCCTGATGCAGGCCTCGCCTGGAGGTTGGATCCGGGTCCTGGGGTTGAAGCATGGGCAAAGGCGACTGGTGCAGCCCTTTGGCCGCACCCTACCGCTGCTGGGTCCCGGCGAGAAGCTGCTGCTGCCTCTGCAACATCGCCTCGAGGCTGGCGTCGTCGGGATGGTCCCAGCCCAGCAGGTGCAGCAAGCCATGGGTGGCCAGGAACAGCAGTTCCTCCCGGAGGTTGTGCCCGTGTTCCGGGGCCTGCCGCGCAGCGGTTTCGACGGAGATGACGATGTCGCCGAGCTCCAGGGCATCGAGCAATCCCTCCTCCCCGTCGAAGTCGGGCATGGGGATCGCTGGGGCGTCGTCTAGGCCGTCGTCCTGGGCGGCGAAGGCCAGCACGTCCGTCGCCCCTTCCTTGTCACGCCAATCGCTGTTGAGGGCAGCGATCTCTTCGTCGTTCACCAGGCTCAGGCCGAGGCTGTAGGCCGGCGCCTGGAGGGGCTCTGGGAGTTCGCCCTTGAGCTGGCTCAGCCAGCCGTTGATCAGTGAATGCCAGGGCTCGATCCCCTGGATCGGATCGCAGAGCTCAGCGGCAGCCTCAACCAGGGCTTCCGGTAGATCCTCCGCGGCCTCAAAGGCCAAATCCAGGTCGGGTTCGGCCGTCATCGCTTCAGGCTCCAGGTACTTGGGGTTTGCCCAGCCAGGCCACCAGGACGATGAAGCCGACAAACCCCAGGGCGGTCAGGCCGAAGTGGAACAGGCTCAACTTGCCCTTGCGCACCATGTTGCGCATCGCCAGTTTCGTGAAACTGGGGTTCTCACCGGCCGCGCCGGAGGTCTCTTGCGTCGTGGGATCAGTCATCGCTGCTGGCTCCGGCCACTTCGACGCCGGCATGCAGCAGGCTCTGGATGAAGGGATCGAGATCGCCATCCATCACGCCTTGCACGTCGGTGGTTTCGTGCTGGGTGCGCAGGTCTTTCACCATTTGGTACGGGTGGAAGACGTAGTTGCGGATCTGGTTGCCCCAAGCCGCTTCGACGATGTCGCCGCGGATGTCGGCGATCTCAGCGGCGCGCTGCTCCTGGGCGATCACCAGCAGCTTGGCCATCAGCAGGGCCATGGCCTTTTCCTTGTTCTGGAGCTGGGAGCGCTCCTGGGTGCAGCGCACGAACAGACCCGTCGGGATGTGGAGGATGCGCACGGCGGTCTCCACCTTGTTCACGTTCTGGCCGCCGGCGCCGCCTGAGCGTGAGGTGGTGATCTCCAGGTCCTTTTCGGGAATATCCAGCTTCACCTCCTCCTCGATCTTGGGCATCACCTCCACGCCCGCGAAGCTGGTTTGGCGCTTGTCGTTGGCGTTGAACGGTGAGATGCGCACCAGCCGGTGGGTGCCCTTCTCGTTGCGCAGATAGCCGTAGGCGTAGCGGCCCTCGATTTCAATCGTGCAGCTTTTGATCCCCGCCTCTTCCCCGTCGCTGAGTTCGTCCACGGTCACCTTCATGCCGTGGTCTTCGGCCCAGCGGGTGTACATCCGCATCAGCATCAGCGCCCAGTCCTGGGCGTCGGTGCCGCCGGCGCCGGCATTGATGCTGATCACGGCCCCCTCTTTGTCATAGGTGCCGCTGAGCAGGCGCTCGAGCTCCCAGCGATCGAGGTCCGCCCGCAGCTTCTTCAGCGCTGCGTCCGATTCGCTGAGTAATTCGTCATCGGGCTCGAGCCCATAGATCTCAACCGTGGCCTCGGCGTCGGCCACGGCCCCCTGCCACTGGCTCAGCTGCTCGAGCTGGGCTTTCACCTCATCGAGCTGGCGCATCTTGG
>NZ_JAFMKL010000013.1:0-28462 GCF_017852955.1 Vulcanococcus sp. DEBay_Sum22DG08_74 | reverse complement strand
TTGAGGCGGTCAACGATTTGATCGAGCTTCTGGCTGCCGGTGGCCATTAACGGTTGCGTCTGGTGCGCTGAAGTCCCAGCAGCATGGCAGTTGCACCCAGGGCACTGAGCCAGAGCAGCGGACGTTGCCGGGGCCCTGCGCTGATCTGATCGAGCTGGACCTGACCGCCCTGGACCGGCATCTCCAGGTAGTCGCGATGGCCTGGTCCCCCATCCACCTGCAGTTCAAAGGAGCCTTGGCTGCCAGGGGGCAGGGCAAAGCTCAGTCGACCGCTCGCGTCAGTGCGGCCCAGCTCCTGGCTGCTTCCATCCGGGCCAATCAGCCGGACGAGGGCATCTTGGGTGGGTTCTCCGGTGGAGAACTGGCTCTGAAGCACCAGCTGGGCATTGAGGGCCTCGAGCCGGTTGATGCTTGTCTCAATGCCATGGGCCCTGGCTGGCGGCGTTGAGGCCCAGATCAGAACTGGAGTGGCGGCGCAGAGGACAACGGCGGCTCGCATCTGGATTAAGCGGACCAGCGGCTGTCTGTCTTGGTTTTGCCGGCCTGAACCATGTGAACCATGGAGCTCACCATCATCGAGAGGGCGTCGCTGCTCTCATCGCGCCCTTTGAGCTCCGAGGCCATGACCTGCTCGGCTGCCGTGCCGCGGTTGATGGCAATGCTTGGTCCGCGGCGCTGCTCCTCGGAGGCAGATTGACGCCCGGCAGTGATGGCGGAGAGGAATGCGTCGTTGCCAGCCAGATCCACCGGTGCCGCCCTGAACTGCTCCGATCCTGCCAAATCCAGCGCGCCGGTGCGCCCGGGCTTCACGGTTGCTCAACAGGTTGCAACCCAGGCCGCCAGTGCACCCCCTCCTCATCCAGCCAGCCTGGGAAGGGCACATCCCAGGCCTCAGCGGGGAGCTGCTCCACCAGGCATCCGCTGGCAACCACCGCCAGGGCTGGGATGTCCCTCCAGGGGGAGGACTGCCTCAATCGGTCGAACCAGCCACCGCCGTAGCCCAGGCGGATCCCGGATTGATCGAAGGCCAGGGCAGGGGCCAGCAGCAGTCCAAGTTGTTCCGCCTCCAGGACTGAAGCTGCGTCGCTGGGGGCGGGGATCCCGGTCTCATCCGCAGCGGTGGGATCACCGGGACGCCAACGCCGGTACTGCAAACGGCCCCCGGCGATGCAGGGCAGGGCGATCCGGCCGCTGAGCGACGGCAGATCAGCGAGGCACAGCAGGTCCACCTCTCCGGGCAAGGGCCAGTACAGCCCGAGCAGGCGTCCTTCCGGCAGCAGGCCCGGCAGGTGCTGGATCGCCTGGGCCTGAAGCCGGGGGGCGCAGCTGGCGTGCAGGTTCAGCCGCCGCTGTTTGAAGGTCTGGCGTAAGGGCCCTTTCTGACCCTCCATCAGCGCTGAAACCAGCCGGTGAGCGCGACCGCCAGGGCATCGGCGGCATCATCGGGCCGCGGCGGGGTCTCGAGGTTGAGCTCTCGCATCACCGCATCGAGCACATCGTCCTTGTCGGCATGGCCGTGGCCGGCCAAGGCCAACTTGATCTGCATGGGCGGGAACTCCACCACCGGGATGCTGAAGCGGGCCAGGGTCATCATCAGCACCCCCCGGGCTTGCACCACCGAGATCGTGGTGCTGGAGCGGTAGAAGAAAAACTTCTCCACCGCCGCTAGATCAGGCTTCCAGTTGCGGATCAGGACCCGTAGATCCTTCGCGATTTCCACCATCCGCTCGCCATCACTGCGGCCCGGGTCGGTGCGGATGATCCCGCAATCGAGCATGGTTTGGGCCCCGCCAGGACCCTCCTCGACATCAATCACCCCGTAGCCCACGCGAGCCAGACCGGGATCGATGCCGAGGATTCGCAACGGCCTTAGGCGGCGAGGGCCAGTTCGAAGGCGGCCTTGTCGCTGCTTTCAGGGCGCTCAAACACCTTGCAGAAGACCTTGACCACGCGATCGCCTGAGTCGATCTGCTCGAGGGGGTCCTTGCGCAGGCGGTGGCGCAGGCAGCAAGCAGCCACGCGGGCCACGTCGTCTTCGGTGACTTCCGTGCGCCCTTCGAAGGCGGCCAGGGCCCGGGCGGCCCGGTTGGTGACGATGTCGCCGCGCAGGCCATCCACATCCAGCTCACCGCAGATGGCGGAGATGCGAATGCGCAGGTCGTCGTCGATTTGAACGTGGGGGAGACGGTTCTGCGCCTCAACAACACGGGCCTGGAGGCCGTCCTGTGTTCCCTGAACGGCGTTGTTGAAGCCGTCGGGGTCGTTGTCAAAGGCGGTGCGTTGGTCCACCACCTGCACCCGCAGTTCGGGGTCGCGCACGGTGCGCACCTCGACGCTCATGCCGAAGCGGTCCAGCAGCTGGGGACGCAGTTCACCCTCTTCCGGGTTGCCGGAGCCAATCAGGACGAAGCGAGCAGGGTGGCGAACGCTCACGCCCTCGCGCTCAACGGTGTTCCAACCGGAGGCGGCGGAGTCGAGCAGCACGTCCACCAGGTGGTCGTCCAGCAGGTTGACCTCATCGACGTAGAGCAGGCCGCGGTTGGCTTTCGCCAGCAGGCCGGGCTCAAAGGCGCGAACACCCTCGCTGAGGGCCTTTTCAATGTCGATGGTGCCGCAGAGGCGGTCTTCGGTGGCCCCCAGGGGCAGGTCCACCATGGGCACCTGGCGCTTCTCAGTGGGCAGTTGCTCACCCTGTTCGGCCCGCTGGCGCACCTCGCTGCTCTGCAGGTCAGGGTCGCTGGAGGAGCTGTTGTAGGGGTCGCCGGCGACGACGTCGATCTCCGGCAGCAGATCAGCCAGGGCGCGGATGGTGGTGCTCTTGCCGGTGCCGCGGTCTCCCATGATCATCACCCCGCCGATGCGGGGGTCGATCACGTTCAACAGCAGGGCCAGCTTCATCTCCTCCTGACCCACGATGGCGGTGAAGGGAAAGACCCTGCGCTTGCGGGCTTGCGTCACGGCTGGAGGCTGTCTGGCGGTGCTGGCGATTGTTTCACAGGCAGCAGGCTGAGCACCTGCGGCGGGGTGGCATCGGCGGGGTAGATCAGGCGCACGCGAAGCTCCCGCGTCTCCCCTGGAGTCAGGCTGATGCGGCCCAGTTCAGGACCTTGCTGGCCCGCCCGCTGGACCAGATGGAAGCTCTGGCGGCTGGGTTGACCGTCGAGCCCGTTGAGTTCCACCGTCCCGCGAAACATCACGGAGCGCGATGGACTGCTGTTGAACTGCAGTCCGCCGACGGCCTGATCGGTCTTGAGCGGTGACTCCAGGGCAACGGCCAGCGCTGCGGGGCTCTTGGAGCGATTGCAGAGCGGAATCCGAATGTCGTAGGCGACGCCGTAGTTGCCGTGGGCGGCCCAGGCCGTGCCCGGATAGTGCGCCTTGAGCTCGGCGGTCTGCACCTGGCCGGTTCCGAGGCGGCCACGCTCCAGCGAGGCAATCGGCCAGGAGATGGGGGCCGAGGTGGTGGAGAGGCAGCTCTTGCCCGGATCGCTGACGGTGGCGCTCCAGGTACTCCCGATTTGCACGCCGCTGACGCGGGAATAGACCATGCGCCCCCGGGCGCCCCTTGGGGTGGGTTTGTGCTCCTTGGGGCTCAGCACGCCCGAGCTCAGGATTTGCGCGAGTGCCTGCTGGGTTGGCGGCTCGCTTCCCGTCCCGAAGGCCGCCAGGGTGGCGACGCTGATCGCTCCGCTGGCCTGGAGCCGCAGTTGCAGATTGCGGCCATTCAGCAGTGGATCGAGTCCCTGCACCGGAATCGGCAGCAGCAGCAGGGTGGTGGGGGACCCCGGGCGCAACGTCCAGCGTTTCGGCAGGTTGGGGTTGCGTTGGCGCAGCAGCAGTTCCGTGGCCACCCGGCTTCCAGGGCCTGCGTAGGTGGAGCCGTCCTGCCGCATCCGCTCCGGCAGGGGCAGGAAGGGCGCCTGGGGTTCGCGTCCGTCCGTGGACTGGGAGAGGGCGGTGGAGCCACTCAAGAGCGAGAGCTCAACCGCTTGCTCGCCTCTGGGTTGGGCCACCACCGCCAGCCAGATGGTCGAGTCCGGTTGCTCTGGGGTGCCCGCATAGACGTGGTGGCTGAAGAGGTCGAAGCGACCGTTCAACGGCAGATCCAGGTGGGCGTCGCTGTGCCTCGGGTCGGCGAAGGTCGAGAGCAGGATCCCTGGCCCACTGATCAACTCGGGATTGTTGTCGTTGAGCATCAACACCGCATCGAGGCTCCCCGGCAGAGGAAGGACCTGTTGCGGGCGAAGGATGGGAGCCGCTTGGGGGCTTGCCGCCAGGAGGACAGGAAGCATCGAAGGAGTCCTCAGGCGGTGGGTTTCTTGGGCTTGGCAGGCGCAGGCGCTGGTTTGCGCACCAGGTTTTTGGAGATCTCCCCCGCCATGGCCCGGATCAAGTTGGTGGAGCGCGGGTCGTTGAACGGCCCCTTGACCATGAAGGCGGCCACGGCCCGTTTGCCGTCGGGCAATTCGATCAGGCCCGCATCGGCGTAGGCAATGCCGATGTCACCGGTCTTGTTGTAGACGGTCACCCCGTGGGCCATCAGCTCGCTGTCGGGGGTCGCCGAATCTCCCCCAAGGCCCATCAACATCCCAAGGGGCAAGAGGGTGTTGGTGCGGGAGCGGCCCATGACCTCGCGGAAGAGATCGCGGGCCCGCGGGCTGAGTTTTTCGCCCGTATCCACCAGGGCGATGGAGCGGGCGAGGTCGTAGGCGCTGGTGGTGTTGGTGCCGTCGAGGTCCGGCAGCCAGTTGTTGACGACGGTGCTGCTGAGCCCCAGGGCCTGGAAGCGGGCGTTGATGACGGCTTTGCCTCCCACGCGTTTGACCAAGAGGTTGGTGGCCGTGTTGTCGCTGACGCGGATCATTTCGTTGGCCGCTTCCCAGAAGGGAAAGGTCGTGCCGACGGGCTTGTTCGCCATCCAGCCCGCGCCGCCGCCGACCACCTCTTTGGTCATCGGTAGCCGTTCGTCCCAGCGCAGTTTCCCGGCATCAAGATCCTCAAGAGCCACCAGCAGGATTGGGGTCTTGATGGAGCTGGCGGCGGGCAGGGGCCGTTGGGGGGCGAGCTCGGCAAAGCGGCCGTCATCGAGCACCAGCAGATAGCCGCTGACGGTCAGGTCCTTGTATTGCGCGGCGAGTTGGGCCCAGCGCTTGCTCAGGGCGGTCAGCTCGAGCCTTGGCTCAAAGCGGCCGAGATCCAGGCCGCGCGGAAGCGGCCGTCCTGGGGGCGCGAGCAGCGATTGGGGTTTGGCGACTTGGGCCGCCCCTTGCCCCAGTTTTGGAGCCAGCAGTTTCAGGCCGGTTCCGGCAATCACCCCTAGCCCCAGCCCCATCACCAGGAGACGGAGGACCAAGCGCAGCGGTGCTCCCCAGCTGGAGCGGTTTGAACGTTGTGACCGACCTGCGCCCACGGAAGCGATCGAAGCTTGGGCTCAGACGTTAGGGGCAGTCTCGCTGTGATGCCCAGCGCAATTGACGCACCATTCCCCGCAGCAGGGCGACTTCCTCGTCGCGGATCTCAGCGCGTTGCAGCAGGGCGCGCAGCTTGGCCATGCGCGCCTGGGCGGTATGGGGATAAAGGAAGCCCACCTCCAGCAGCAGGTCTTCCGCATCGCTGAGTGCGGCCTCCAGTTGCTCCCGCTGGCAGGGCTCCGGCTGGGGGGCGGTGGGTGCGGGGCAGCGCCGCAGTTCATGCAGGCAGACCGCAACGGCATGGGAGAGGTTCATCGAGGCGTAGGCCTCGCTGGTCTCCAGGCGCAGGATTCGCCCCGCCTGCAGCAGTTCTGCATTGCTCAGGCCGCGGTCTTCTCGGCCAAAGACCAGAGCCGCTGGGGCGGAGGAGGCATCCGTGTCGGAGGCCTGCAGCCAGGAGAGGGCTTCTGCAGGACCGTTCAGGGGCAAGGCCTCCTCCTCGATGCGGCCGCTGGTGGCCACCACGCGGCGGCAATCGGCAAGGGCGGCCTCAAGGGTGGGGAAGAGTTGGGCCTGCTCCAGCAGTGCCTCGCCATGCACGGCCATCAGACGGGCCTCATCGCCCAGGTGATCGCAGCGGGGGGCGACCAGCCGCAGTTCATCCACCGAGAAATTGGCGCAGAGGCGCGCGACGCTGCCGACATTCAGGGGGCCCGCCGGCTCCACCAGCACCACCGCCAGGCTCACGAGAGGCTGTGGAGGTAGGCCAGGAGATCCGCCATGGCTTGGGGTTCCGGTTGGAAGCGCGGCATGGGCGGCGTTCGTCCGCTGACCACCTGCTGAATCAACTGGCGATTGTTCTTGCGGTTATCGACCTTGTGGAGGTTGGGCCCCACCAAGCCCTGGGCGGCAATGCCATGGCAGCCAGCGCAGTTCAGCAAAAACAGCTGCTCGCCCTGTTCGGCGGAGCCGCTGAGCTGCAGGGTGGTTCGGGTGTAGGGATCGCTGCGGGCAGCCGGGATCACGACCACCAACATCACGATCGTCACGCAGATCGCCGTCAACAGAACCAGCGCCGAGATCAGGCCCCGCTGGGGTTGCTGCGCGGGGGTGGGGGTCTCTGCAGTCACGGTTGATGGAGATCGGTCACGAACCCAGCCATGGGCGTGGGAGAATTGTGCAACCAAAGCTGGTTGCTCCGTCCATGATCGAACCCCTGCTCTGCGGCATCGTGCTCGGTCTGATTCCCGTGACCTTGCTGGGTCTGTTCGTGGCCGCCTGGAACCAATACCGCCGCGGCAGCGCCCTGGGCGGCTGATCTCAAGAGCGAGCGAGCACCAGAAGGCCGCAGCTGCCGTAGTGCTTTTGCTTCTCGACCACCCAACCCGCCGGGATCTCCGGCGGGTTTTTTGTTGCGTGCTCCAGCAGCACAAGGGCCTGTGGATGGAGCCAATCTCCGGCAGCCAGGCGCTCAATCAACGCGCCATAGAGGCCAGCGGCATAGGGCGGATCGGCATAGACCAGATCAAAGCTCTCCCCTTGGGCTGATCCCAGCCAACGGATCGCCTCCTGTTGGATCACCTGGACCGAAGGTCTCGGTTGCAGGCTGGAGGCCACCAGCTCCAGGTTGCTGCGGGCCGTGGCGCCGACGCGACGGTCCTGTTCCACCGCCACCACCTTGGCTGCACCGCGCAAGAGCGCTTCGCAGCCCATCACTCCGCTCCCGCAGAAGAGATCAAGCCAGTGGGCTCCAGGGAGCTCGGCCGCCAGCATGTTCATGACGGCTAGGCGCACCCGAGAGGCCGTGGGGCGAGCGATGTCTCCAGGGGGACTCAGCAGTTTGCGTCCGCCACTGAGTCGCAGGCTCATGCCTGTTCCTCGACCCAGTGCAGCCAGCGGCGAAGCAGCTGCTCACCCGCTTCTGAGGATTTTTCAGGGTGGAACTGGCAGGCTGCGACGCTGCCTTGCCAGACGGCTGCGGTGACGTCCTGGCCGGCAAAGGACACCGAGGCGGTGATGCAGCTCGGATCCTTGGGCTGGGCTGCAAAGGAGTGGACGAAATAGACCCAGCTGTCTGGCGCTCCCTCGGGCAGTAGCGGGGAGGGCGTTCCGGGAATCAGGGCTTCCCAGCCCATGTGGGGGATGGGATGACCCGGAACCTTTGGCAGCGCTGCGATGTGACCTGCGAGCAGTCCAAGGCCGGAGGCTGAACCCTCATCACTGCTCTCAAAGAGCAGTTGCAAGCCCAGGCAGATCCCCAGGAGGGGGCGCCCTGCATTGCACCAGGCCTTGATCGCGGGCACGAGCCCGGAGGCATGGAGACGCTCCATGGCCGGGTCGAAGGCCCCCACCCCGGGCAGGACCAGGGCCTGGCAGTCCTCCAGGGCTTCGGCCTGCTGCAGGATCCGCACTTCACAGCCCAGGCGCTCTAGAGCCCGCTGCACGGAATGCAGGTTGCCCATCCCGTAGTCGATCAGGCCGATGCGCGTCATGGGGTGGGCGGGAGCGAGCAGAGACGTTGTCCAGGTTGCTCGATCGAGGGGGGGAGCTCGAGCGGCAGGCCATTGAGCACATCGATCAGTTGGTAGAGCAGCCCGACCTTGCGGCGATCGAGCTGGAAACGCAGGCAGGGCCGAAGGATGCCGTTGGGGTCGCAGCTCTCCCCTTGGCTGATGTTCCCCTCATCCACGAGGAGATCAAAGCGTTGGTTGAGCTCGGCCACCGTGGCGGCAGGCAGAGGGCAATGCAGCAGAAGCTCCGTCTGCTCCCCCGCGAGTTGAGCGCCGTGGAACACCCGGTAGAAGCGGCTGATCTGCTCCAGGGCCTCGGCGGCACTGCGGGCCTGTTTAAACAGGGAGGTGTCCTCGCTAGAGATCAAGGCCCTGTCCTGCAGGGTGCCGTCAATGGTCTTGAGCCAATCGCTCCAGAAGCTGTCGTCCTCTGGAGCCAGGAGGACCAGGGGGATCGGCGGGGTCCGTCCGGTCTGAATCAGGGTCAGCGATTCGAACAGCTCATCAAAGGTCCCGAAACCGCCGGGCATGACCACCAGGGCGTCGCTTTCGCGCAGGAAGAAGAGCTTGCGGGTGAAGAAGTAGCGGAAGTGGAGCAGGCGCCCGTCGCAGGCATTGACGTAGCGATTGGCGTGCTGCTCAAACGGCAGGTCCACATTCAGGCCAATGCTGCTCTCGCAGCCCGCGCCGCGGTTCGCCGCCTCCATGACGCCGCCGCCGGCTCCCGTCATCACTTCAAAGCCGCGCCGGGCCGCTTCGCGGGCGAGCTCCTCGGCCAGCGCATAGGCCGGCTCCGCCGACTGGGTTCGGGCGGACCCAAACACGGTCACCTTGCGGGTCTGGCGATGGGGGGCAAAGACGTTGAAGCCATCGCGGATGTCCGCCAGGGCACCGGTGATCAGTCGCCACTCATCGGCATCACGGCTATTGCGTGCGATCTCCAGCAGCTGAACCACACTGCGCTCGATGGAGCGGCGTTGGGGATGGCCCTCAAGGGCATCGGCCAACGCGTCCAGGGGGCTTCGCTCGATCGCCATCGTTTGGGATCAGGACAGAAAAGCCCGGCCAAAGGCCGGGCTTGAGGGGAGGTCTTGGGCGGTGCCGCTGACGCTCAGAGGTACTTGGAGATGGTGCCGGAGAGGGTGGTCTTGGGCACAGCACCGACAACGGTGTCGACCTTTTGGCCGTCCTTGAAGATCATCAAGGTGGGGATGCTGCGGATCCCGTACTGGCTGGCGACGTTGGGGTTCTCGTCGGTGTTGAGTTTGAAGACCTTGATCTTGCCTTCGAACTCCTTCGAGATTTCGTCGACGATCGGAGCGACCATGCGGCAGGGGCCGCACCAGGGCGCCCAGAAATCCACAAGAACGGGTACATCGCTCTTGAGCACGTCTTGCTCGAAGGAAGCGTCGGTGACGGCTGCGGCGCTGGACATCCGGTCAGGATCAGTGTTTTCGGAATGTAGCAACGAGTTTTCGGCTTCGGCTGAGGCCTGGAGGAACTCGTAACTGGGTGGAGTGGAGCCGGCGGCGATGCCGCCAGTCCCGGCCAAAGAATGAAAGCTCGGACGCGCCGAGCCGGGGGGTGTGAGGAGTGTGAGGGCTTTTGGCCCCACACACTCCGGAGGCTAACGCGGTCGCTTACTTACCCATGCCCAATTGCTGGGCCTTCTGATAAACCTTGCCTTCGGTCAGCAGGGAGGGGGCGACAACCACCTCCACCTGCTGCATCTCCTTGAGGGTGCGTGCCCCCAGGGTGCCCATCGAGGTCTTGATGCAGCCCAGCAGGTTTTGGGTGCCGTCGTCGAGGGAGGCCGGGCCGCGCAGGATTTTCTCGAGGCTGCCGGTGGTTCCCACCTTGATGCGGGTGCCGCGGGGAAGGACGGGGCTGGGTGTGGCCATCCCCCAGTGGAAGCCACGACCGGGGGCTTCGGCGGAGCGGGCGATCGGTGAACCGATCATCACGGCATCGGCGCCGCAGGCGATGCACTTGCAAATGTCACCGCCGGTGACGATGCCGCCATCGGCAACGATCGGCACGTAACGGCCGCTCTCCTTCATGTAGTCGTCGCGGGCTGCAGCGCAGTCGGCGACTGAGGTGGCTTGGGGAATGCCGATGCCGAGGACGCCGCGGGAGGTGCAAGCGGCTCCAGGGCCGATGCCCACCATCACGCCAGCGGCGCCGGCGCGCATCAGTTTGAGGGCCACGTCATAGGTGACGCAGTTGCCGATGATCACGGGAACCCCGAAATCGCGGCAGAGGGCCTCGAGGTCCAGGCTCTCTTGGCCCTCCGGTCCGATGTGTTCCGTGCTGACCACCGTGGCCTGCACAAAGAACAGATCAGCACCGGCCTCGGCGATGGCCTTGCCGAATTTCAGGGCGGCCACGGGCGTGCCACTGACGGCGGCGATCCCGCCGCGCTCTTTGATTTCAGCGATCCGCTTGCGGATCAGGTCTTCCCGCACGGGCTGGCTGTAGAGCTCCTGCATCAGGGGCACGAACTCTTCCTTGCCCACCGAGGCGATCCGATCGAGCGCAGGGTTGGGATCGTCGTAGCGGCACTGAACCCCTTCAAGGTTCAGAACGCCCAGGGCGCCCTGCTTGGCCAGCTCGACGCACATCCCCACATCAACCACGCCGTCCATGGCGCTGGCGATGATCGGAATCTCACGGGTGATGCCCCCCAGGGTCCAGCTGCTGTCGGTGACGGCCGGATCGACCGTGCGACCGCCTGGCACCAAGGCGATTTCATCGATGCCGTAGGCGCGGCGCACAGTACGGGAACGGCCGAGCTGAATGTCCACCTGAGACCTTTTGAAGCAATCAAGCCAAGCTATCAACCGGCCTGACTGCTTCTGGCCCTCAACCGTCTGCTAGCGCTGACCCCGGAAGCTGCTCCAGCGCTGCTTCAGGCCGTCGATCACCTGATGGCGATCGTCGCTCTTGACCAGGCGCGTCAGGCTGAATCTCACGACGCTGATCACACCCACCAGCTCCAGCAATCCAGGCAGCAGGGGCACGCTTTCCACCACGCCCAGCAGGGCGCCATAGATCCGCAGAACGAGCAGAAGGCCGATCAGGCCGGCAACCAGGGTGATGGGGGTGCGAGCGGTTTGCCACTGCTGCTGCAGTTGGCCGCTGGCAATCCACTGCTTGACCTTCTCAACCAGCAACTCCCATTCGCCGCCCTCGCCTTCGTTCGCGGTGGTCACCGCCGCTGGGCTGGCCGGCACATCGGTGGTGCTGGCGACCTGGGGGGTCCAGGCATTCACCGGTTCAGCAGCAGGAACGGGCTCCGGCTCCGGCGCTGGAGTCGGTTCGGGCTCCGGTGTGACCTCGACTGTGGGTTCCGCGGCGGTCTCTGCTGCCGTCTCGATTAGCTCGCTTTCGACGGTTTCAGTCGTTGCGACGGTTTCAGTGGCTTGGACCTCGAGAGCCTCGACTTCGGGCTGCTGCTCGGCGTCCGGCTGGGGGGCAGGAGCATCAGCCATGGCTTGGGGTTTGAGATCAATGGTCCGGGAGCTTACGGCCGTTTTTGATCGTTGTCGGTTCGCTTGGTGTTAGTTCAGCGCCCGCACAGTCCGGTCGCTGGGCAGTGGTGCGAGGGGCAGGCGCAGGGGGAAGGCACCGCGTTGCAGCATCTCCGCCAGTTGCGCTTCGGCTTCCGCCGCCAGCCGCGGGCTGTGGGCTGGTGCGGCCGTGAGTTGCCGATCACCGAGCCGAATGGCACCGCTGAACAGCTCGCTGTAGCGGGCGCTTGCGGGAGAGGGGCGCACCCGCCTGGGGATGCCGTAGTCCAAGACCGGCGCTGACAGCTCTTCGGCTGTTGCTGTAAGTTGCTCCGCAGTGCTGAGGCTCAACAGCGGGATGGGGGCGGCGATGGCCACGAGCAGGCCGCTGCTGCCGTCGGCAAGTCGGGTGGCCCGGATGGCCGATGGTCTGAGTCCATGCAGGTCCACCTCCAGGGCACAGCAGGCCCCTGGCCCGAGCGCAAACCCGTCGCTGCTTCGTTTCGTCTTGGGGTTGTGGCCGCTGCCAGGCCCGCTGACCCAGCCGATGGCTCCCCCCACGAGGACGGGTGATCCCGCTCCAAGGCCCGTCAAGCCAGGCATGCTCAGACCGATGCTTCCAGGACCGCGGCAGCTGTAGAGCGCGCTGGTCCATGGGCCGAGCACGGGGCCCCAGGGGGTTGGGGTGAGGCCTTCTCGACTGCTGACCGCCACTACGCCGTTTTCGCTGATGCCGCGGTGCAGCAGCAGCCGGCCACAGGGGATGTCCTCCAGGCCGAGTTCGGTCTCCAGCTCAACCTTCGGCTGCTGCTGACTGGGCGTCCCGCCAATGGAGAGGGGCAGACGTTGCCCCGCAAGCAGTGCGCTGAGCAGGGCCGCGCCCCCGGTCCCCATCGGAATCACGAGATCGGTGTTGCCGTGACCGCCGTGGCCTTCAGCAGGTCCAAAACGGAACTGACGAATCCGGATCGGTGGATCGCTTGGCCCCAGGTGCAGGACCAGCGTGGCCTGCTGCATCAGCTCGGCGTCGCTGGCGACGACGACGTGGGTCTCCAGGTAGGCCTGCTCCAATCCCCGCGCCTCGGCCAGCTCTCGAAATTGCGTAGCGCTGCGGACCTGGAGTTCCCCGTCCCGTTGCAGTTGCAGCAGATCTGTCTCGCTCCGAGTGGGGGTTGACCCAGGGGAGGCAGACACAGGCGCAAGTACCGATAAAATGCGTTCTAATCAAAGCTGTCCCGAATGGCGGATCCAACCGAACCCCGTGAGATGCCCGCGGGGGACGGAGAAGGACCAGGCGGATCCGACGGCCGAATTATTCAGGCTGACCTTCGCAACGAGATGTCGCGCTCCTATTTGGAGTACGCGATGAGCGTCATCGTGGGACGGGCCCTGCCCGATGCCCGCGACGGTCTCAAACCTGTGCATCGCCGCATCCTCTATGCGATGTACGAGCTCGGCCTGACGAGCGATCGGCCCTACAGAAAGTGCGCCCGTGTTGTGGGTGAGGTGCTGGGTAAGTACCACCCCCACGGCGATACGGCCGTCTATGACGCGCTGGTGCGCATGGCGCAGGACTTCTCCATGCGCATGCCGCTGATCGATGGTCACGGCAACTTCGGTTCGGTGGATAACGATCCGCCGGCCGCCATGCGATACACCGAATCGCGGCTCCGGGCTCTCACCACCGACAGCCTTCTCGAGGACATCGAGAGCGAAACCGTCGATTTCATCGACAACTTTGACGGTTCGCAGCAAGAGCCAACGGTGATGCCTGCGCGCATCCCCCAGCTCTTGCTGAACGGATCGACAGGAATTGCGGTGGGCATGGCCACCAACATTCCTCCCCACAACCTCACCGAGCTGATTGATGGCCTGCTGGCCCTCATCGCCAACCCTGAACTCACCGATCGCGAGTTAACGGGTTACGTCTCGGGACCCGACTTCCCCACCGGTGGACAAATCCTTGGCCGCCGCGGCATCCGTGAGATGTACGAAACGGGCCGGGGCTCCGTCACGATGCGCGGTGTCGCTGCGATTGAGACGGTTGAGGCCAAGGGGCGCCCCGATCGCGATGCGGTGATCATCACCGAGCTGCCTTACCAAACCAACAAAGCGGCGCTGATTGAGCGCATTGCTGAGTTGGTCAATGACAAAAAGCTCGAAGGCATCGCGGATATCCGCGATGAATCCGACCGCGACGGGATGCGGATCGTCATTGAGCTGCGTCGGGATGCCTACCCCCAGGTGGTGCTGAACAACCTGTTCAAGCTCACGCCGCTGCAGAGCAACTTCAGTGCCTACATGTTGGCGCTGGTCAATGGCGAGCCCGTGCTGCTCACCCTGCGCAAGATGTTGCAGGTCTTCCTCGACTTCCGGGTCGAGACGATTGAGCGCCGGACGCGATACCTGCTGCGCAAGGCCGAAGAGCGCGACCACATTCTGCTGGGCCTGCTGATTGCGCTCGACAATCTCGACGCCATCATTGCCCTGATTCGCGGTGCTGCAGATACCGCCAGCGCCCGATTGGAGCTGGTTGAGCAATTTGGACTGAGTGAAGTTCAGGCGGACGCGATCCTGCAGATGCAGCTTCGCCGCCTCACCGCCCTTGAGGCCGACAAGATTCGCCTCGAGCACGAGGATCTGCTCGCCAAGATCACGGACTACAAGGACATCCTGGCCCGCAAGGAGCGGGTCTATGGCCTGATCACCGACGAGCTGGGCGTCATCCGCTCCCGCTACGACTCCCCGCGCCGCACCGAGATTCTCGATGTCGAAGGCGGTCTCGAAGACATCGACCTGATCGCCAACGAGCGCTCTGTCGTGCTGCTGACCGAGAACGGCTACCTCAAGCGGATGCCGGTCAGTGAGTTTGAGGCCACCAGCCGCGGCACCCGCGGTAAGGCCGGCACCAAAACCCAAGGGGAAGAGGCGGTCCGTCTCTTCATCAGCTGCAACGACCACGACTCGCTGCTGCTGTTCTCCGACCGTGGCGTCGTCTACACCGTGCCCGCCTACCGGGTGCCGATGTGCAGTCGTGCGGCCAAGGGCACGCCCATCGTCCAGCTGTTGCCGATCCCGCGGGAGGAGCAGATCACCTCACTGCTGGCGGTGAGTGAGTTCACTGAGGACGCCGTTCTGGTGATGCTCACCAGCGGTGGCTACGTCAAGCGCACCCGTCTCTCGGCCTTCGCCAACATCCGCTCCAATGGCTTGATTGCCATCTCCTTGGAAGAGGGCGACGCCCTGACCTGGGTCCGTCTTGCCCAGCCGGGCGACAGCGTCCTGATCGGCTCGCGCAATGGCATGACCATCCACTTCCGCCTCAGCGATGAGGAGCTGAGGCCTTTGGGCCGTACCGCCCGGGGCGTGCGGGCGATGAACCTGCGGCCTGGGGACCAGCTGGTGAGCATGGACGTGCTCCCGGTGGAACTCGCGGACCGTGTCGAGGGCAGCAGTGCTGCGAGCGACGAGGACGATGCAGAGGAGGTGGCGCCCAGCGAGGGGCCATGGGTTTTGGTGGCCTCGGCCAGCGGCCTGGGTAAGCGGGTCCCTGTGGATCAGTTCCGCCTCCAGAAGCGCGCCGGCATGGGCCTGCGGGCGATGAAGTTCCGCCGGGACGGCGATGTGCTCGTGGGCCTGCGGGTGCTTGGTGCTGGTGAGGAGTTGCTGCTGGTCAGCGAGCGCGGTGTGATCGTGCGCATGCAAGCCGACGCGGTGCCCCAGCAGTCCCGTGCCGCCACGGGCGTGAAGCTGCAACGCCTCGATAGTGGGGATCGCCTCTCCGAAGTGGTGCTGGTTCCGCCAGCCCTGGAGGAGGACGAGGAGTCGGGCGAGGACGCCAGCAGCGAGGCCGTTAGCGCGGATGTCTGATCACCGGGGCGATCGTTCGATCGCCCACCGGGTGAATGGCCTGATTCATGGGTGTTGACGTCCTCGTCATCGGCGCTGGCCCTGCGGCCCTCTGCATCGCCGCCGCGCTGGTGGAGCGGGGCGTCAAGGTGGCGGGTGTGGCTCCTACCTCCCCCGAGGCGCCATGGCAGAACACCTATGGCATCTGGGGACCGGAGGTGGATGCCCTGGGCATGGCCCATCTGTTGGGACACCGCTGGAGCCACACCACGAGTTACTTCGGTGCAGCGCTCGGGACCGAGGCCTTTGCCCATGGCATCGACTACGGCCTCTTCGACAAAGCTGCGCTGCAGCGCCACTGGCTGACCCCCTGCCAAGCCGCTGGTGTGCCCTGGACCTGCGCTGCAGTCACCGGGATTGAGCACCACAGCCAGGGTTCGGTGGTGATGACGGATCAAGGGGAGCGCCTCGAAGCGCGCCTGGTGATTGATTGCAGCGGTCATCACAGCCCGTTCCTCAAGCGCCCGGATGAAGGTCCGGTGGCGGGGCAGGCGGCCTACGGAATTGTGGGGCGCTTCTCCAAGCCCCCGGTGGAGCCCGGCCAATTTGTCCTGATGGATTACCGCTGCGATCACCTCAGTGAGGCGGAGCGCCGCTGCGGAGCTCCAACGTTTTTGTATGCGATGGACTTCGGCGAGGGGCGCTTTTTCGTGGAGGAAACCTCCTTGGCCCTGGCCCCGGCTGTTCCCTACGCGGTTTTGAAGGAGCGTCTGCTGAAGCGGTTGGCCCATCGCGGTGTTGAGCTGCTCGCCATGGAGGAGGAGGAGTTCTGCCTCTTCCCGATGAACATGCCCCTGCCGGATTTGGAGCAGCAGTTGCTGGCCTTCGGGGGCGCCGCCACCTTGGTCCATCCCGCCTCTGGCTACATGGTGGGCTCCTTGCTGCGGCGGGCACCGCTGCTGGCAGAGGCCATCGCCGTTGGCCTTGCCGATGGCAACCGTTCTGCGCCGTCCCTCGCGCGTGAGGCCTGGCAGGCGCTGTGGCCGCTCGAGTTGCAGCGCAAGCACGCCCTCTATCGCTTTGGCCTGGAGAAGCTGATGCGTTACCCCGAAGACCAGCTCCGGCAGTTTTTTGCCACGTTCTTCGCCCTGCCCAAAGAGCAGTGGTACGGCTTCTTGACCAATACCCTCACCCTTCCCGCCCTGATTGGCGCAATGCTGCGGCTGTTCGCCGTCGCCCCCTGGACTGTCCGTTGGGGCTTGATGCAGCAGCAGGGGCGTGAGTTGCCCTTGATGCTGCGTCTGCTTAAGCCGTAGCGCCTGCGCAGGAGCTCCCTTGGCCTGCGGTGCAGCCAAAACAGTGGTTGCCCCAACGGATCGGCTGCGCCTTCCACTGCTCGAGATCGATGGAGCGAATGTCGGCTCCTCCGCTCAGCGGTAGGTCCAGCATCTGGTTGAAGTCGCAGTCGTAGATCGAGCCATCGGCGGCCACCGAAAGCGTGTCGCGGCACATCAGACCGGCGAGGGCACCGGGATTGAAGGCGCCCTGCAGCAGCTTCAAATAACAGTTGACGTGACCATCGGCCTGCAGTTGCTGCAGGAAGCGGGCGATCGGCATGTTGTTCAGGCCGATCAGACGATCGAATTGGACTCCGGCTTTCTCCTGTAACTCCCGTTTCCAGCGCAGCTCGTCGCAGGCGGTGAGCTGTTGCAGTTGGGTGCCGCAGGGATTGCTCATTAAGGTCAACTGACGCTCGCTTTGCCCCTGGCCGTAGCCGTTGGCATTGAGACGTCTCAGGGCTTCAATCGAGGCCTCCCAGGTGCCATCGCCCCGTTGAGAATCGGTGCTGGTCTCCTCCGGCTGGGGCAGGCTGGCCACGATCTCCACCTGGTGCTCCGCCAGGAAACCCACCAGATCCGAGAGGGCTGGCAGGAGCAGCACCGTGAGATTGCAGCGGTCGATCACGTGGCAGCCCCGTTGGCGGGCCGCATGAACCAAATCGCGAAAGCGCGGGTGCAGTTCCGGTGCTCCACCGGTGAGGTCCAGTACCGCAGGGCGGAGTCGCTCGATGGCGGCGATGCAGGCGTCGACCACCGCATCGCCCATCTGGGTGTGGCCTTGATGGGGGCCAGCATCCACATGGCAGTGGGAGCACTGCATGTTGCAGAGCTTGCCGAGATTCAGCTGCAGCACCCGCAGCCGGTCGTGCTCCGGCTCGGCGGCGGCCTGGGCCGCCAAGCTCCGCTCAAAGGCCAGCTCGGCGGGCAGTGCCGCCGTGAGCAGCTCACGCTGGGCCTGGGGCTCCAGCAGGGAAGGACGGGGATCGCTCATGGGGCCGGCAGCCTGGCCCAGTCGGCGGCGTTGATCAGGGGAAAGAGGCCGTCTTCCCGTTGCACGGCTTCAAGCCACCCCTCCGGTGGAGGGGTGTTGGTGTTGATCGCTTCGATCAGGCACCAGAAGCGTTTGAGATGGCGTTCAATCCGCTCCTTGGCCAGTTCGGTGGTGGTGCCGGCCCGCAGGATGAAGCTCCAATCTGAGCTTTGGGCCAGCAACAATTCGCGGCCCGCTTGCTGCAGCCAGTCCCTGGCCTGCTCGCTGCCGACTCCGCGGCTGACCCGATCCACCATCGCCCGCGAGGCCCGGTTCCACTCGGGGATCACCCAGGCATTGCTCTCGTTGAGCCAATAGGTGTGGTAGCCCCCCTGCCCCCAGCTGGAGGGGGACGGTTGGCAGAGCTGAAGCGCATCGCCTCGGCTCAGGGTCTCCCGCAGGGTGGCCAGACCCACCCCCTGACGCGGCGCCTGCTGGAACAGCTCCGCCAGGAACTGGGGACCTTCAAACCACCAATGGCCAAAGAGCTCCGCATCAAAGGGGGCGACCAGGAGCGGTCGACGTTCCATCGAGCCGCTGAGGTCCTGCAGTTGCTGCGCTCGGCCCGCCAGGAAGTGTTGGGCATCGCGCCGCACGGTGGCGGCGGCCTGCGCCGGGTCGTAGGCCTGCTTGGCCTCCAGGCTGCACTGCCTGCCGGTGACGCGATGGAGCTTGAGCCCAAGGGGGCGCGGGCTGGTGATGCCGCGTTGCTGGAGCTCTTGCTCGGGGAGATCCCAGCCCAGATCGCGGTGGAATTCGCGGTAGCTGGGATCGCCGGGGTAGCCCTCCCGGGCACTCCAGACGGGCAGGGTCGATTCGCTATCCCGGCCGAAAAAGGCCATCCCGCCGGGACTGCAGATCGGTGCATAGACCCCATAGCGGGGCCGGGGCTGTCCATGCAGCAGGCCGTGGGCATCGAGGATCGCGTAGCGCAGCCCGCAGCTGACCAGCAGCCGATCAAGCCCCTCGTAGTAGGCGCATTCCGGAAGCCAGATCCCCAGGGGCCGGACCCCCAGCAGGCGTTCGTGCTCCCGCACGGCCGTCAGCAGCTGCGCCCGCACGGCTTCGGGGCAATCCCGCAGCAGTGGCAGATAGCCGTGGGTGGCACCGCAGGTCAGCAGGTCGAGGACCCCTTGCTGTTGCAGCGCCTGAAAGCGCGGCAGCACATCACCCTTCGCCTGCTTCCAGGCCTGCTTGGCCCGCTGGAGTTGCAGCCCGAGGCCGGCCGCGGCTGCCGCATGGTCCTGGGGTGCCTGGCGCAAGAGCTCTTGGCGGACCTCCAGCCAGGGGATAAAGCGCTGACTGAGGACCTTGTTGCTCAGTAGGGAGAGCAGCGTGGGCGAGAGCCCCATGGTCAGCCGCGGTCGCTGGCTGGGGTCAGCGGCGGCGGCCTCGAGGGTGTCCAGCAGAGGCAGGTAGCACTCCAGAAGGGCCTGGAAATACCAGTCCTCCTCCAGGGATCCCGGTGCGCTGGAGTGCACGTACGGCAGGTGCGCGTGGAGAACAAGCGCTAGATCGCCAGCGTCAGCGGGTCCTGCGGCCAACGCCCCTGCTCAGAGTGAGGCGACTTTAGGTGCAACTTCTAGGCTCGACGGAGTGAAGGGGTGCGGATGCAGCTGGCTCTGGCGGTCGATGGCCACAGCATGTTTTACGTGCAGCAAAAACTCGGCTGGTTTTTCGATCCCCGTCGGCTGCTGGAGTACGCCACGGCGCAATCCGGCGTCGAGCTCGGCTCAGCGTTTTGGTACACGGGCCTGAAGGACGCGACCGATCAGCGTCCCTTCCGTGATGCCCTCACCAGCCTGGGCTTCACGGTTCGTACCAAGCCCCTGAGGGAAGTGGGGCATGACTCCGATCAACGGCAGTTCGCCCGCGCCAATTTGGACGTGGAGATCGCCATTGATCTGATGGCCGTGGCCCATCGCATCGATGAGGTCTGGGTGATGAGCGGGAGCCGTGATCTGGAGCGTCTGCTGGAGGTTCTGCGGATCCGGGGGCTGAAGGTGGTCTTGATGAGCACCGAAGGCATGGTTCCGCGGGAACTGCGCAATGCGGCGGATCGGTTTGTGGATCTCTCCAGCCTGAAGCCGCAGCTCGAGAAGACCGACGGTCACTGAAGCGGCTGAGCCGCATCCAGGCCCACCCGACTAGAGTGGACCTAACTCATAACCATTCCGACTTGTAGCCGCCATGGCCCGCGATCCCGGCCGGGTATTGATCTTCGACACCACCCTGCGTGATGGTGAGCAGTCCCCTGGGGCCAGCCTCAACCTGGAGGAGAAGCTGGCGATCGCTCAGCAGCTCTCCCGGCTTGGCGTCGACATCATCGAGGCGGGCTTCCCTTTCGCCAGCCCTGGTGACTTCAATGCGGTGCAACGCATCGCCCAGACGGTCGGTACCGCCGAGGGTCCGGTGATCTGTGGCTTGGCGCGGGCAGCCAAGGGCGACATCAAGGCCTGCGCGGATGCAGTCGCTCCGGCGGCCCATCGCCGCATCCATACCTTTATTGCCACCAGCGACATCCACCTGGAGCACAAGCTCCGCAAAAGTCGCGCGGAGGTCCTGAGCATCGCCGGCGAGATGGTGGCCTACGCCCGCTCCCTGGTGGATGACGTCGAGTTCTCCTGCGAGGACGCGGGCCGCTCCGATCCGGAGTTCATGTATCAGGTGATCGAAGCTGCGATTGCCGCTGGAGCCACGACGATCAACATCCCCGACACCGTTGGCTACACGACGCCTTCGGAGTTCGGTGCGCTGATCGATGGGATCAACCGCCATGTGCCCAACATCGATCAAGCGGTGATCTCGGTGCACGGCCACAACGACCTCGGTTTGGCCGTGGCCAACTTCCTCGAGGCCGTGAAAAACGGTGCCCGCCAGCTGGAGTGCACGATCAACGGCATTGGTGAGCGGGCCGGCAACGCCTCCCTGGAGGAGTTGGTGATGGCGATGCATGTGCGCCGCAGCTACTTCAACCCTTTCCTGGGCCGCGACGTCAGCAGCAGCGAACCCCTCACCGGCATCCGCACCGAGGAGATCTACAAGACCTCCCGTTTGGTGAGCAACCTCACCGGCATGGCGGTACAGCCCAACAAGGCCATCGTCGGTGCCAATGCCTTCGCACACGAAAGCGGTATCCACCAGGACGGCGTTCTGAAGAACCGCCTGACCTACGAAATCATCGACGCACGCACCATCGGTCTGGCCGATAACCGCATCTCCTTGGGCAAGCTCAGCGGCCGCAGTGCGTTCCGCGCCCGCCTAGAGGAGCTCGGCTACAACCTCGAGCGCGAGGACCTCGACGATGCCTTTGCCCGCTTCAAGGAGTTGGCCGACCGCAAGCGGGAGATCTCCGACCGCGATCTCGAGGCCATCGTCAGCGAACAGGTGCAGCAGCAGGATCAGGCGACCTACAGCCTGAAGTTGGTGCAGGTCAGCACGGGCACCAGCCTGCAACCGACGGCCACGGTCACCCTGCTGAATAGCGAGGGTGAAGAGCTGACCGAAGCCGCCATTGGCACCGGCCCGGTGGATGCCGTCTGCCAGGCCCTCAACCAGCTGGCCCAGGTGCCCAATGAGCTTGTGGAGTTCTCGGTGAAGTCGGTCACCGAAGGCATTGACGCCATGGGTGAAGTCACGATTCGCCTGCGGGCGGATGGGGTGCTCTACTCGGGCCATGCCGCCGACACCGACATCGTCGTGGCCTCTGCCCAGGCCTTTGTGAATGCCCTCAATCGCTTGGTGGCGGGCAGTCAACACTCACCCCTGCACCCCCAGAAAGCACCCTTGCCGGTGGGTGAGATGGCCCCTGCCGATCGCCCTCGCCTCTGATGGCTGAGCCCATCAGCGGCCGCCGGCGGTCTGTGTTGCTCCGCGGCCTGCAGTTGATTGCGCTGCTGCTGATTGCGGTGGCGATGCTCGTGCCCCTGCTCTGGCTGGTCAGCACGTCCTTAAAGGGGCCGGCCGAAGACATCTTCACCAGCCCCCCGGCGCTCTTCCCGAGCCAACCGAGCCTGGAGGCCTACCTGCGCTTGTTCGAGGACAACCCCATGTGGGGCTACATCCTCAACAGCACCATCGTCAGCGGCTGCGCGGTGTTCGCCAACCTGCTGTTCTGCTCCCTAGCCGCCTACCCCTTGGCGCGGATGCGCTTTGCCGGGCGAGGCCTGGTGTTGGCTTTGGTGGTGGCGACGATCCTGATTCCTTTTCAGGTGGTGATGATCCCGCTCTACCTGCTGATGGTGCAGCTGGGCCTACGCAACACCCTCTGGGCCCTGATCATTCCCCAGGCGGCAACGGCCTTTGGCATTTTTCTGTTGCGGCAAAGCTTCGCTGGCGTGCCAGTGGAACTGGAGGAGGCGGCTCGGATTGATGGCTGCAGTCGCCTGGGTGAGTGGTGGAACGTGATGATCCCTGCGGCCAAGGCGGATTTGATCACCCTGGCGATGTTTGTCTTTATCGGCACCTGGAGTGATTTCCTCTGGCCGCTGGTGATCCTGGATGACCGGAACCTCTACACCCTGCCCCTGGGGCTGCAACAACTGGCCAGCAGTTTTTCCCTCGATTGGCGCCTGGTGGCCGCCGGTGCGGTCGTCTCGATCGTGCCGGTGCTGGTGTTGTTCATTGGGCTCCAGCGCTTCATCCTCCCCAGCGCCACCGGCGATGCGGTGAAGGGCTGATTAGCTCAAGGCCAAGAGCCCGCGCTCGAGTCGCCGTAGGGCTTCGTCGAGGTCGTCTCCGCTGAGCATCCCGTAACTCAGCCGCAGGCAGGCACCCTTCAGCCCAAAGCTGCTGCCGCTGGCTAGGGCCACTTGATGGTCAACGATGAGGCGCTTCATCACCTGGTCTGCGCTGAGGCTGCTGTCCAGTTCAAGCAGGGCGTAAAAGGCGCCTTCCGGTTGGTTCAACAGACGCCAGGGGCGCTTGGGGGTCGCTGGCCCAAGGGCAGCGAGGACCTGCTCCCGCCGCTCCGCCAAGGTCTGGATCTGCTCGCGGCACCACTGGGGTCCCACGGCTAAGGCGGCCCGGGCGGCCCATTGGTTCAGCTTGGGCGGCCCGATCAAGGAGGTGTCCTGCACCTTGGTCAGGGCTGACATCAGCTCCGGCGGCACCACGGCCCAGCCGATGCGGTAGCCCGCCATGCCATGGCTTTTGGAGAGGGATCCCAGGGTGATGGTGTGCCCGCCGCTGCCGGCTGCGGCACCGGGGCTCCAGGGGCGCTCCGCTCCGTAATGGAACAGGGCGTAGGCCTCATCGCTGATGTGGATCAGGCCGCGGCGGGCGCAGAGCTGATTGATAGCCGCAAGAACCGGCCGCGGAACGATCGCGCCGCTGGGGTTGTTGGGTGAGACGGTCACGATCGCCCGAGTTCGCTCCGTGATGGCCTCCTCCAGCAGAGCGGGATCAGGGATGACCCCCGCCTCAACCGCTCGGGGATGTCCTCCGGCGATGCGGACTGCCATCTCGTGGTTGAAGTAGTAGGGGACGGGGAGGATGACCTCATCCCCTGGATCGCACAGCGCCTGCACCACCGCCTGAAAGGCCATGTTGCTGCCGGCTGTGATCAGGATCTCGCTGGCGCTGCAGTCGATCTGGTGTTGCTGCTCAAGCCAGTGCCGTAGCTCGGCGCGAAGCTCTGGATCCCCGGCCACCGGTCCATAGCGATGCAGGTCGGGATCGTTGCGCAGTGCCGCCGCCATGGCCTGGAGCACCTCCTCCGGTGGCGCCCAGGGGGCCACGCCTTGTCCGAGGGAGAGGGTTCCTGGGGTGGCCGCGATCAACTGGGCCATCACGGGGATGACCGGTGTCTGGATCTGATCGAAGCGTTGAGCGCCCGCCATTAAGGCAGCTGCGGAAGCGCAGGCAGGGGGCGCGAAGGCCCGCCTGACTCATAGGGGAAGAGTGAGGAGCGGGACCGCTGCAGATCCCGCAGGGTCTGGACTTGGCTGCTGAGGCTCTGGACTTTTTGCTCGATGCCCTCCAGGGCCTGCAGCCGCTCCACCGTCGAGCGCAGTTGCTCTTCCAGGGCGTTGGTGCGCTCCAGGTCGTTGGCGTTTTCGATCGTCTGCACCTTGTCCTGCAGTTGCTGCAGCCGTTGACCCTGTTCACGGGTCTGTTGCAGCACCACGACAAACAGCACGGCCAGCAGCCCCGTGAGCCCCGCACCGAGCAGGCGCATCCATTGGGGGAGGGGGGTGGACATGCCGATGCACGCGTCTGGGGCAAGTTTGATGCGCGATCGGTCCTTTGACGAGGGCTGGGTTCCGTTAGACCGGTGCTTTCGAAAAAGGGTCGTGTCGCTGCAGCAGTTGGATGCCTTTCTTGCGTACGCCCGCTCGCAGCCGCAGATGGCTGAACGGCTGAAGACACCGATGGATCTGACGGAACTTCTGGGCTGGGCTGCGGAGTGTCAGTTCCAGGTCGAGGAGGCCGACGTGATTGCGGCCATGGTGCGCGAGGACGAGCAGCTCAGCGATGCCGAGCTCCAGCACCGCGCCGGAGAAGAGGCTCGGAAATTGCGCAACTTCATTCCTGGTTGAGGCTGAAGCTTGATGGCACCCACTCCAGAACGGGTTTGTGATTACCCCAGGCCTCCTGCCCTGCAGGCTTCCGCACAGCACATTCAGGTGCGGGCCCTCGGAGCACTGTTGGCGGAGACCCAGAAGAGTTTTCGCGTCTTGGAAACTTTCCATCCGCCCACTTACTACCTGCCGGCGGAGGCGTTTACCGCCGGTGCCTTGGTGCCCGCTGGCGGACGCAGCTTTTGTGAGTGGAAGGGGGTCGCGAGCTACTTCGACATCGTCTTGGGCGATCGCTGCTTGCCCAAGGCGGCCTGGACCTATGTCCAACCCACAGCCCCGTTTGCGCCGATCGCAGGGTGGATCGCGCTCTATCCCGCGCTGATGGATGGCTGTTGGATTGATCAGGAGCTGGTGATTCCCCAGCCGGGTGGCTTCTACGGCGGTTGGATCACCTCAGCCGTTGAGGGTCCGTTTAAGGGGGACCCCCGTCATCCGGAATTGATCTAGGCCGAGCGGGCGTGGTCGCCGAGCATGCGGCAGCCGATTTGAATCACGCCCTCATCGAGCAGGCGCCCCAGCTTGAGGGCCATCGCCTCTTCTTGCCGGTCGAACTGGCTTTGCTTTGCCGTGATCCAGGCGATTTCTTCAGCTGTGATGACGCCGGTCGAGACACTCTCGAGGAAAACTTCGCCTACGAACATGGTGAACGCCTGTGTCTGGTTTGACGCTAGGGATGTCGTTTGATGTTGCTTGAGTGTGCAATGTCTCTTCATGCACACCATCCCCCTTGGTGAGTGTGGCTTGGCCCGCTATCTTTCCCGCAACCGAATTTCTATTCAATGCTGACCGGATCTGATCTTCTCGCCAAGGTCAAAGAGTTGGGTGATGTCAGCAAGTCTGATCTTGTTCGCTCCTGCGGGTATGTCAGCAACAAAAAAGATGGTTCAGAGCGTCTGAACTTCACTGCCTTCTATGAGGCTCTGCTGGAGGCCAAAGGTCTCAGCATTGGCGGCGGCGGTGGTGGCACCGGCAAGGGCGGCCGCAAGCTCAGCTATGTGGCCACGGTTCAGGGCAACGGCAACCTGCTGGTGGGTAAGGCCTACACCGCGCTGCTGGGTCTGGAGCCCGGCGATGAGTTTGAGATCAAACTCGGCCGTAAGCAGATCAAGCTGATCCCCGCCGGCGCTGAGGCGGAAGAGGACTGATCCCTTTCTTCAGGGCTTCGATTCCTGGCTGGACCGCATCTGTGGTCCAGCTTTTTTTGTGCTTGGTTCTTCGTAGGCTCAGGGCAACCGAGCGCAACGGGCCGTGACCTTTTTTGAGTTGCTCTGGAAGGGGGAAAACTGCGGTGACGCGGGTGATCTGGAGGAGGCCTTGGTCCATTTCCAGGAGCTCAGACCGAAGCATCTGAGCTGGCAGGAGGTCTGCAGTGACCCTGAGATCGAGCCCACAATCTGTCGCTTCCGCTCCTTTGAGGCTTTCCTGGACAACGAGGATGCCCTGGAGACGATTCATCCGACGGCCGAAATGCTCGATCGTTTCCGCCCCCAGGAGGAGCCTGAATCCTCTGAAGAGCCGAGCGGCTGATGGATCCGTTTCTTCCGCCATCGGAGCAGGACGCTCCCGGCTGGGGGCCGGAGGTGATCGTGATCCATCCGCCCAGCTTTGATGCGGTTCAAGAGGCGATTACGGCCCTGCGTGATCAGGCCACGGTTGTGGTGAACTTCAGCGCCTTGGCCGAAGACCAGCTGCAGCGGGCCGTCGATTTTCTGGCGGGTGCAGCGGTGGCCTTGGATGCCCAACAGGTGCGTCTGGGGGAGCGGGTGTTTCTCTATGCCCCGCACTACGTCCAACTGAACCGGGCTTGACCGCGGTCCAGCCGGCGGCAGACAGTGAATCGATGCAGGTGTTTGACGTCGATCTCTCTGGCTTTGAGCCGGTGAACCATCTTTGGCCTCAGCTGGTGGAGCGGCTGGGAGCCGACACCTCGGCCCGTGCCGTCCGTCAGGCCTTGGATCTCTTGGGCATGCGGGGTGGGCCTGGGTTGATGCCCGCGCTGCTGGTGGAGACCTGTGGTGTGGCCTTGGTGGATCGCCAACAACTACGCCGGGTGACGGGACTGCCTGTGGCGGTCGATGGCGATCAGTTGGTCTTGATCAGCCGGCGCGCCAGCGAGCTGCAGCTGCTCCAGTGGAGCGCTTGAGCCTCAGTAGCTGCAGGTGGGTTTGAGCCCGGGCACGCTGAATTCCATGAACCAGAGGTATTCGCGGCTCCGCCAGCCGAGATCAAACGGTTCGGTGCTTTGCCATTCCTCTGGCGTCAGGCCGTAGGCGGCCTCAAGGAATGGGGGCACGAGTGCTTCAACCGCCTCCTGGCCCTCTTCCCCCTCGTCGAACAGGCGATCGGTGTAGATCACGGCGAAGATCTCGTGCTCTTCATCGCAGATCACGACTTCAAAGCCGCTGCCGCCGTAGCTGGGGAGGGTGTTCAGCTCGAAGTACTCATCGCGCTCGAGGGGATCCTCGGGGGCCTGCTCGAGCAGGGCGGAGAGCGCCCGTTTGAACTGATCGAGTGCCATGGCCCGGCTACTACTAGGGCCAGTGTGGCCAGGGTCGAGCGTTCTTGCCTGCGTTGTTTGATCCGCTTTGGTTGGTCTACGAGGATCCGGCCTTGCTGGTGCTCGAGAAACCCAGCGGCCTGTTGTCCCAACCCGGCCTAGGCCCCGAGCTGTCGGATTCCTTGATCACGGCCGTCCAGTCCGAGTGGCCCGAAGCCCATTTGGTGCATCGCCTCGACCGGGACACCTCCGGTTTGATCGTCGTCGCCCGTTCAGCGCTGGTCCACCGCGCCTTGAGCCAGGCCTTTGCCGAGCGGCGGGTTGAGAAGCGCTACGTCGCCGATGTCTCCGGCGTGCCCGATGGCGAGGAGGGCTGGATTGATCATCCGATCGCCAAGCGACAACACAGGCCTCCGCTCTATGGCGTCGACCCCGCCGGTAAACCCTGCCGAACCCACTGGCGCCTGTCGTCTCAGCACTCCAGCTGCAGTCGCTTGGCGTTGCAGCCCCTGACGGGACGCTCCCATCAGCTGCGTGTGCATCTGCAGGCGCTGGGGCATCCGATCTTGGGTGATCCCCTCTACGGCGAGCGTTCTGCGGCGCGCTTGCACTTGCATGCCTGCGGCCTGGAGTTCAGTCATCCAAGCGATGGCCGCTGGATGCACTTCGACTCTCCCGTTCCGTTTGTTTTGCCCTAGTGGTTGCGGGGGGGCAGCCCGCTGCCAAAGCGCAGCAGCTGGCGCCAGCGCCGAATGCGCCAGGCCGCTAAGGCCAGGGCAACGCCGAAGGCGAGGGCGATGCCGCCTGCCCAGCCCGGACCACTCCAGGCCGCGCCCAGTCCTGCAAGGGCCACCAGAATCCAGCAGAGCGGCTGCAGGCGCTTCAGCCGCCGATCGGCGCCGGCGCAGCTGCGGCAATGGCGGGTGTGGGCCTCAAACCGCTCCATCAAGGCCTGGCGGTTTTGCCGCTGCGGTAGCGGTTGGCCTGGGAATGGCTCGCCGCCGTAGCGATTGACCCAGTCGTGCAGTGCTCTGACGTAGAGATCCGCCTGGGTGGGGAGGTGGTACTGGCGCAGGGCGTCATGGCGGCCGCCCCGCTGTTCGATGACCCGCTCCTGCCAGTGCAGGAAGAGCTGGTCGTCTTCCAGCACCGTGTGGTTGCCGATGTGCTGGAGCCATTGGGGGCGCAGCCGCAGCAGGCGTCCCGGCCAGGGGGAGCTGAATTGAAAGGGAAAGCGGGCGATCAATCGGCATTCCCCAGGACGGGTGGGGACGGCATAGACGACCGTGAGGATGCGGGCGAACCCTTTGGCGGTGAGGTCGTGCCACATCAGCCCCGGGGCCAGGAATCGGGTGTGTTGACTCCCGAGCTTTCCGCGTCTGGGGCCCTCCTCCCACAGTCCCGTAAAGCCGTCGCGATCGAACCCCGTTAGGGCCAGTGCGACGGGGGCCGCGTTCTCTCGGCGGCCAACGGTGGCGTGGTGGGTGAAGGGAACGTGGCTGGCGTCGAGCACGTTCTCCAGCAGGGTCAGGGCATCCATCGGCAGATCCCGGAAGGTGTCCTGCACCACCCAGCCGGCCTCATCGAGAACCGGGACCAGGGGTAGGGGCTGCTCCCTTGCCTGCTCGCTTGGCCCGCTGAAGACGAACAACAACCCCTGGGCGCAGGCCGTGGCGTAGCTGCGGCAGTGGCTGCGGCCACTGATGCTGCTGCCCGGTTCCGCCTGGGGCTGCAG